>JANOLM010000433.1:0-9741 GCA_031419815.1 Bacteroidia bacterium | reverse complement strand
GGCGGGAAGGCGGTGACGGCCTCTGACTCCAATGGATTTATTTATGATGAGGCTGGCTTCACTCAAGAGAAGCTAGAGTTCCTGAAGGATTTAAAGAATAACCGCAGAGACCGAATTAAAGAATATGCCGACAAATTCAAGTGCCTTTATAAAGACATTGATTCCAAAGCTGATCACAATCCTATCTGGAACATAAAAGCCGATTGCGCATTTCCTTGCGCCACACAAAATGAGATCAACGAAACGGATGCTAACAACCTGGTGAAGAATGGTGTGAAGCTGGTAGGAGAGGGCGCAAACATGCCAACCACTATTGAAGGTATAAATATTCTATTGGCCAACGGAGTTAACTATGCACCAGGTAAAGCATCCAATGCCGGGGGTGTTGCAACTTCCGGATTGGAAATGACGCAAAACTTTATGGGCGCCAATTGGACGCGCGAAGAAGTAGATGCAAAGCTGATCAACATTATGAAAAATATTCATGACACAAGTCTTGCTACTGCTAAGGAATATGGAAAACCGGGCAACTATATGGCCGGGGCAAACATTGCAGGATTTACTAAAGTGGCAAAAGCAATGCAAGCACAAGGAGTGATTTAAGTCCTCTTCATAAAAAAAGAAAGCGATGCCCGACATCAAGTCCGGCATCGCTCAAACACTATTTGATTTAGCACATATCCTGGAACGATCGAATCAACGGAACATCGAAAAAGTTAAATCAAAAGGACATGGAAACAAAAAATAAAAGAAAGAAGACTGTTGCGACTTTTGATGAACTAATTGAAAGCCGACACGGAAAAATTGGAACTAAAAAACGGACTGAATTTGAAATCAAAGCTAAGTCCTTTGCAATTGGAGAAATAATTAAAGAAGAGAGACGACTTGCTAACATGACACAAGACGAGTTAGCAAATAAAACGGGGACGAAGAAGAGTTTCATCTCAAGAATTGAGAACGGACATAGCGACATTCAACTATCGACTTTGTTTAAATTAATTGAACTGGGACTGGGAAGGAAGATATCATTGACGATTGAGTAAAAGGTACACGTTATAACGTTTCAGCTAAGAAACGTGGGGCTTTTCGAAGCTTTTTCCTGTCCGCCTGTGACAAAGGTAGCCACGAAGAACGAACCTTGCGGAAATCACTGTCCGTCCCATGTTTTCTTAGGTGCTGTTATGTTCTTTTAATCTACTATTCAAACTCACTATATTACCATGTTTAGGTTCAATTTTGCCATTCAACATGTCTAAATATAATTGTTCCAATTTCTCTGGTCCAACATATTCTTTAATCGTAATAATTGGTTGAATAGTGGTTATGAATTGTTTCCAGGCTATCCCAATCTTTTGTTGGAATCCTGATAACCCCCACCCTTTCTGCCTTTTTTCTGCATGTGCTGGAGCAAAGAAAAATTCTCCCTTTTTGGGTAGTGGATTTTCACCTTCTAGATTTTGCCAATCAACAAGCCCAACCAGACAATTATATACCAGTTGGTCGCCCAATAACGTTTGTAACTGGAATTGGATGTTATGGTTGCCTGTAAAGTCTATCACAACGAATTTTTCGTTACAGTTTAAATGAGCAATTTCATCATAAGTTATAGTTTGATCAAACGAACCCAACTGTCTTACAAATTCTACATTCTTCTTGGAGGTGAGTCCCAAAAGGTTGAAATTCAAATGATTCTCCTTTTTTCGATATGCTAACAAAGATGCTAAAGCTTGAGCTGTTTTGCTGGAGGCACTCGTAAGGAGAATTTGTGTGGCTTTGTAGAAATTCTGTTCCGCTAAATGATCATCTATCAAAAAGGATGTAACAAACAATGGACGAAATATGGAAATTAACTTTTCAGTTTCTGGAGTGAATGTAGGGTCTTGTTCTGTATTCGTGTAAAAATTATAGATTGGTGGGAGAGCTTGTCTATGTTCAGTATTATCCACAAAACCTTTACTACTAACATTGTTAATGGTAACCAATAAGTGAGAACTCATGGGGTAGTATCCATAAAATCGCTGACCTACTTGTACATCCGGATGATTAGAAATGACAACATTGGCCAGTCCCCAAGCTGGAATGATTCCGTAACCGAATTGAGTTGGGAAAAATCCCCAATAGTTCATTTTCTCTCCTACCACACCATAGGTGATGTTATTAGAGGTAAATGAAAATTTATCAATTTTTAAAAGTACCTGATTTGATAATAGTTCATCAGAATAGGTTTTTTCTACAATCTTGGATTGTTGCAGGTCATCAATTTTCACTACAAAATCTAAAGCATTAATAGTTACCATGTTGGATTGAGTTCTTTCACTATTTGATTTATGTTAATAAAAACTATGGAACCTCTCGTAAAATTGATCATAACGTTTGTGTATGAAACGTAGCGCGGTTTAGGAGCTAAAGCCAAATGAGGAACGAATGGCTTTAGCGACCTGCTGCGTTTTATCCCACGACACCGAACGAAATTAAGAAACGAAAACTACAATGCAACACCGAACCAGCGCTATGTTTTATACACTCTCTGTTGTGCGCTGTGCCTTAGTACAAAACTATATTGCTTTTTTGTTTTGTCATTTTACCCTCTCCTAAAGTAACATGAAGGTTTCCTTTGGGTGTCATTCTAAACTTTGCCTTCTTCTCTTTCAAGTCCTCAAATATTATCCAAACCTCTGTCGCTGTTGTGTCGCCTTGCACTTTCTCAAATGTCAAGGTCCAAAAGCAATCGTTCTTGTCCCCCTGAAGTTCTCCATGGTTTTCTTGTCCGCCTTTTAAGTATTGTGTAAAAGTGTCAAGCTTAAACCAAATTGTATAGTCATCAATTTCCCCGTCTTTAAAGTCAAGATCCCACTTACCATAGTCAGGTCTTTTACATTGTCGTTCTTGTCCCAGTGCAGTTAGGCTAAAAAGTGTCAAACAAGTTAAAATAATTTGAAGTCGTCCCATATTTTGTTTAGGCATTGCGCACAATAAAGTGTACAAAAACGCAGCAGGTCCCTAAAGCCCGCTATGTTTCACACATGCGCGATAATGTTAGTACTTCGCAGGTTTACCTTGAGCCGGTGTAGCATCGCGAATAAACTCGCGAATGTGTTCATTTGACGTAGCCAAGTCTTCGGCTCGCAGGTACATCATGTGACCGCTTCGGTAGCCCTTAAAACTTAAACGGTCTTTCATTCTTCCACTGGGGTCAAGTTGCCACATGGAATACTTCGCATCAAAGTAAGTAGTTGCCCCGTCATAATAGCCCGACTGGAACATCACCTGCATGTAGGGATTCTCAGCCATTGCCAGCCGGAGGTTTTCACCTGTCTTGTCATTGGTATTGTCCCATGGATGCACTGGTCCGAACATGTTGTATTTAATATCCGTTTTATATTTCAACGTTTCACGCAAGTAGAAATTAATGGCAGGTGTAAATGAATGCAACCATGAAGTAAGTTCTGAATTATAGTCCGGGCTATCACCTGCTTGCATTTTATCTATACCTAAATAGCGAGAGTCCAACCTACCAATAGTAAATCCCTTTTCGCGCAAAAGTTCTTTCCAGAAATATTGTGGTGTTACGTTTAAATTGCTTTGCAGAATAATTTTTTCTGATAAGCCAGAGTAGCGCGACATTTTTGCGGCAATTTGTTTTCTTTTTTGATCGTCAATAAATCCGCCCTTCGAAAGCGCAGGAATTAATTCATCAATAGTAAACGCCTCCACTTCCGGAAGAACATCATTCAAATCCTTTTGCTGCAAATCTGCCGGCAGCGCTTTTTGATACCATGCTGCTGCGGCAAAGTAGGGAAGCGACAATGCATCATTTACCGGACCCTCACGCTTGATTCCAATTTCTGTAGGGGAAACTAAAATCACTCCGTTAAGATACATCCAATGAGAATTTTGAAGCTCAAGTGCAAGGCCTGAAACCCGTGTTGTTCCATAGCTTTCCCCAATCAAATACTTAGGTGAGTTCCAGCGATTGTTGCGTGAGACAAATGTGTTTAACCATTCTGCGAGATAGGCGATGTCTGCATTGACACCAAAGAAAACTGAACGCTCAGCTTTAGGGTCTAAAATTCGGGAGAAGCCTGTATTCACCGGATCGATGTATACAATATCAGCCACATCAAGAATTGAATGTGCGTTGTCTCTGATCCCGTAAGGTTGCACCGGATAACCTTCATCATCTATGTTTAAAAGTTTAGGGCCAGTGTAGGCAATGTGCATCCAGACCGAAGCAGAACCCGGACCACCATTAAACGACAGCACAAGAGGGCGTTTGCTTTTATCTGCTACATCGGTGCGTTCATAGTAGGTGTAGAAAAGTGATGCAATCGTTTTACCTTCTTTATCCCATACAGGTTGCGTACCTGCAGTAGCCTTATATGGAACTACTTTTCCCTTTATAGTCACCTGACTATTGGTAACAACAGCGGATTCAGCCTGAAGGGAACGGTCTTGCGAATATCCTGTTGAAAAAATGAAAAATGAAATGACTGCGAAATAGAAGATGTTCTTCATGGTTGTTGGATTACAATTATTTTGAATGAAGGCAAAGTATAAAATCTTGTGCATCACACAAAAAATACTTTCTCCAACTGCTTTAGGCTGATGTAAATGGTTTCCTTAGAGCGCTCTACCACTTAAACAAAAAATATCTCCTCCAACATATTTTCAAAAATCTCTCCACTTTTTTGGTTTACTTTAACACAATACTTTTTATCTAGTCTAAGTTTATTTCGCCTATCACAAATCATTCCTCATGAAAAGACGAGACTTTGTACAGCTTGCAGGATTGGGTTTGGCAGGAACAGTGCTTCCTTTCCCGATGATGGGAAATTCTGTTTCGATTGAAGCGTTGCTCGAATCTCCCTTAACCATTTCTGAGAAAAAACAATTGGCTGACGTTGCCCTTAACACGGCCAAAAGCAGTGGAGCCACTTATGCTGATGTGCGCATCGGCCGCTACTTGAATCAATTCGTTAGCACGCGGGAAAACAAAGTTCAAAATATTGTGAACACAGAATCCTTTGGAGTTGGTGTGAGGGTAATTGTGAAAGGCACCTGGGGGTTTGCTTCCACCAACGATGTTAGCACCGATGGAGTAAAGAAAGCAACAGAACGTGCAGCCGCTATCGCGAAAGCAAACTCAAAATTTCAAACAGAGCCTGTGAAGCTCGCGCCTGTTCCTGGTTATGGAGAAGTAAGTTGGAAAACTCCCATTCAGAAAAATGCTTTTGAAGTCCCCGTTTCACAAAAAGTAGAATTGCTTTTGGCGGCAAACGGAGCTGCCATGAAAAACGGAGCAAACTTTGCGAGCTCTAATCTTTTTCAGGTAAACGAGCAAAAATACTTTGCCTCCACAGACGGTTCTTACATCGATCAGGATGTGCATCGCATCTGGCCTACATTTACCGTTTCTGCTATTGACCGTGCCTCGGGAAAATTCAAAACACGTGAGGCCATGAGCGCACCTATGGGCTTGGGTTACGAATACATGATTCCAAAAAGCGAAGACAAATTACAAGGCCCGGCCGGAATGTTTTTATACCGCAATAGTTATGATTTAATTGAAGACGCAACCATTGCCGCTAAGCAAGCAAAGGATATGATCACCGCGAAGTCTGTTGAGCCTGGCAAGTATGATCTCGTTCTTGAACCTAATCATCTTGGTCTTACCATACATGAATCAATTGGCCACCCGCTTGAGCTCGATCGCATACTTGGCTATGAAGCTAACTATGCCGGAACAAGTTTTGCCAGCATCGATAAACTGAAGTCGGGAACATTCAATTACGGAAGCAAGCAAGTAAATATTATTGCCGATAAAACACAGGTTGGTTCATTGGGCGCAGTAGGTTATGATGATGAAGGAGTAAAATGCAAGAGTTGGGATTTAATAAAGGATGGCATTCTTGTAAACTTCGAGGCGATACGTGATCAGGTGCATATCCTCGGACAAAATGAATCGCATGGATGCTGCTATGCTCAAAGCTGGGGCGATGTTCAATTTCAACGTATGCCAAATGTATCACTCGCTCCAGGCAAAGAGGCATATAGCAGTGCACAAATGATTAAGGATGTTGAAAAAGGAATTTATATCGCAGGTCGCGGGTCTTATTCAATCGACCAGCAGCGATACAACTTTCAATTTGGTGGCACTGTATTCTATGAAATAAAGAATGGTGAAATCGCAGGCATGCTGAATGATGTAGCCTATCAATCAAACACCCAGGAGTTTTGGAACAGTTGTGTTAAAGTGTGTGATGAAAAAGATTACCGTATGTTCGGGTCTTTCTTTGATGGCAAAGGACAGCCCTCACAAGTAAGTGCTGTGTCACATGGAAGCTCGACCTCACGATTTAATGGAGTGAATGTGATTAATACAGGACGGACGATATAAAAGACGTTAACCGTTAAAAGTTAATAGGAGAGCGGTCAATAATAATCATAACAGAATCACGATTAACTGATAACAGATAACTTTTAACTATTTATGAGGAGACGAGATTTTATACAAATGGCTGGACTAGGTGCGGGCGCCATGATGATGCCCATCCCGAACTTCGCCAATGCAGTTGATCCTGCACGGCTGCTGGAGCCATTCATCGATGTAGCGCAGAAAAAATTATTGGCCGATGCTGCATTGAATACAGCTAAATCGCTTGGCGCTACTTATACCGATGTTCGCATTGGTCGCTACTTAAATCAATTTGTTACCACACGCGAGAAAAAAGTACAAAATGTAGCCAACACAGAATCATTTGGTGCCGGTGTGCGCGTTATCGTCAATGGAACCTGGGGATTTGCTGCCAGCAATATTGTAACAGCCGATGGAATAAAGAAAACAACAGAACGTGCAGTTGCTATCGCGAAAGCAAATTCGAAATTCCAGAAAGAACCTGTAAGGCTTGCTGCTACACCATCATTTGGAGAGGTTAGTTGGAAAACGCCTATTAAGAAAAATGGATTTGAAGTTCCTATCAAAGAAAAAGTTGAACTCTTGCTCAACGCGAATGCAAAAGCGATGGAGAAGGGAGCAAGCTTTATCAACAGCATCATGTTTTTGGTAAACGAGCAAAAATATTTTGCGTCATCTGAAGGATCTTATATTGATCAAGACGTTCATCGCACCTGGCCAAACTTTCAAGTGTCAATGGTGGATCGTGCCTCCGGGTCATTTAAAACACGTTCAGCTTTTAGCGCACCAGTAGGCATGGGTTATGAATATTTAGATGGAAAAGCAGAAGATAAAATTCAAGGGCCAGGCGGAATTATTTTGTACAATAAATCATATGACATTGTAGAAGATGCCACTATGGCGGCAGAACAAGCCAAGCAAATGATTGCAGGCAAATCGGTAGAGCCCGGAAAATATGATTTGGTATTAGAGCCTTCACACATGTGGCTCACCATTCACGAATCGGTTGGCCATCCAACAGAATTAGATCGAGTGCTTGGTTATGAGGCCAACTATGCAGGCACCAGTTTCCTTACACTTGATAAATGGGAATCGAAAAAATTTAATTTTGGAAGCAAACTAGTCAACATTGTAGCCGATAAAACTCAAGTGGGGTCTTTAGGTGCAGTTGGTTATGATGATGAGGGCGTGAAGTGCAAACAATGGAACTTAGTGAAGGATGGTATTCTTGTAGACTACCAGGCCATCCGAGATCAGGCTCATATTTTAGGATCGAAGGAATCCCACGGATGCTGCTACTCACAAGGTTGGAATGATGTTCAATTCCAGCGCATGGCAAATGTTTCATTACAGCCGGGCAAAGAGCAACTCACACCAGATCAAATGATAGCGGGTGTTGAGAAGGGAATATATATTGTGAAAGACGGTTCGTTCTCGATCGATCAGCAGCGTTATAATTTTCAATTTGGAGGTGTGCTTTTCTTCGAAATCAAAAACGGAAAAATTGCGGGTATGTTAAAAGATGTTGCTTACCAGGCCAACACGCAAGAATTTTGGAATTCATGTGTGCAAGTATGTGACGAGCGTGACTATCGAATGAATGGTGCCTTTAATGATGGCAAAGGACAACCCGCACAATCTAATGCAGTATCGCATGGATCAGCAACAGCACGTTTTAATGGAGTAAATGTGATCAACACGGGAAGAACCATATAAGTTAATAGTTATCAGTTAATCGAAAAAAATTAAAAACGATTAAGAGATAACCAATTTAACACAAACTACTAACGAATAACTATTAACTCTTAACGAACAAGTTATGCCTATACTTTCAAAAGATGAAGCTAAAAAGATATTGGAAAAAGTAGTCGCCTTCTCCAAGGCCGATGGTTGCGAAGTGAGCCTTAATGGGAATGACGGAGGTAACATCCGCTATGCGCGAAATAGCGTTTCTACTTCTGGTGAAGACAGCAACGTTAGTCTTGGCGTGCAATCCTACTATGGAAAAAAATCAGGAGCAGCAACTGTAAACGAGTTTGACGATGCCTCACTTGAAAAAGTGGTGAGACGCGCGGAAGAACTTGCACAACTTGCACCGGAGAATCCTGAATTTATGGAGCCCTTGACACAGCAGCAATACGGGCCTGAATCAAAAACATTTTCGGAAGCTACAGCCAAAATTAATCCAGAGTTCCGCGCACAAGCGGCTGCAAACAGTATTAACCCCGCTTCCAAAAAGGATATAACTGCAGCAGGGTATCTAGAAGACAGCCGCGGCTTTTCAGCTTTGATGAACAGCAAAGGATTGTTCGCTTATAACCAGGCCACGAGTGTTGACTTTACTGTTACCATGCGCAGCAATGATGGCACAGGATCGGGTTGGGTAGCGCGCAGCTTTAATGATGTGAGCAAACTTGATACCGCAGAAGCTTCTAAGATTGCCATCGACAAAGCACTCATGTCGCGCAATGCAAAAGCAATTGAACCTGGAAAATATACCGTGATCTTAGAACCAGCAGCAGCAGGAGATCTGATAGGCCTGATGTTTTCTGGCATGAATGCAAGGCAAGCGGACGAAGGAAGAAGCTTCATGTCCAAAAAAGGTGGGGGTACCAAACTAGGTGAAAAAATTGTAGATGAGCGTGTATCCATTTATACTGACCCGTGGAATGAAGATGCTCCTGCCTCCACGTGGACGGGCAATGGATTGGCCAGCAAGAAAATGGATTTCATCCGTGGCGGAGAAGTGAAGAATTTGATTTACGATCGCTACTGGGCAACTCAAAAGAACGTAGAGCCTGTTCCTTTTCCTGGTAATAGAATTATGGAAGGTGGCTCTACTTCAGTGGAGGATATGATCAAGGATACCAAGAAAGGAATATTGGTTACACGTTTCTGGTACATACGTGCGGTTGATCCACAAACATTGTTGTACACCGGTCTTACGCGCGATGGTACCTTCTTCATTGAAAACGGAAAGATAAAGCATCCCGTTAAAAATTTCAGGTTCAACGAAAGTCCCATCATCATGCTCAACAACTTAGAAACGTTAGGCAAGCAAGTGCGCGTGCCTGCAGGTGGCGGGCCCGGTGGTGGCGCAAGTTCTTTAATTCCATATATGAAGATCCGGGACTTTACTTTCTCGAGTTTGTCGGACGCGGTTTGATTTTATGCCTTGGTGGTGTTACTCTGTGTTGTTAGGTATTCATGCCTATTTATTTAGGGTTTGGTGAAAAAGTTTGAATACCTGTATCCTTCTGCTATCCATCAAACTTTTTCTTAAAGGCCAATTGATTTTGTCCCGTTACTATTTTAAAGACTTTATT
>JANOLM010000432.1:0-3533 GCA_031419815.1 Bacteroidia bacterium | reverse complement strand
GAAATAAGCCAATTGGGGAATAATCCCATCAGCAGCGTAAGTACCACCAACAAAGACATTAGCACTTTTGAGGAACCTGAAAGGCGAATAAAGGCTCCATCTGGTTCTTTTAAAAACATGGCGATAATCACCTGGAAATAATAATAAACGCCAACCAGGGAAGTAACTACGGCAAGAATGACCAAGCCAGCATATCCATGATCAAGTGCCTGGGCAAAGACCATATATTTCGCAAAGAACCCCGCCAGTGGTGGAATACCTGCCAGAGAAAGTAATGCTATAGTCATGACAACTGCCAGCATTGGGTTTCGTTTGTAAAGCCCATTGAAACCACTGGCGGACTCATTCGCATTTTCTACTTCGTGCAGCACACTGAAAGTAGCAATGGATGCAACAGCGTAGGAGGCCAGATAATATAAAATGGTGCCCGAAGAGGTAGCGCTGTTAGCTATAAAAGCTAATAAAATATAACCCACCTGTCCTACACTGGAGTAAGCCAGCATCCGCTTTACACGTGCTTGATACACAGCAGTGATATTGGATACCACCAATGTTAATACAGTGATCACTTGAAGAATAGTAATCCACGTTGATTGGACTGATGAGAAACAAATTGAGAATACTTTATAAAATGCAGCTATTGCGGCAATTTTAACCACAGTGGACATAAATGCGGTGATGGTTACCGGAGAACCTTCATAAACATCGGGTACCCAAAAATGAAATGGAACAGCTGAGATTTTAAACGCCATACCAACTACCATCAAGATTACTCCTGTATAAAAAAAAGTTGGAAGTTCATTCGATTGAACGGCAAGATGGTTTGCAATTTTTGCGATGTGAAAAGACCCTGTAGCTCCGTAGACAAGCGCGATTCCCATCAGTAGAAAGCCTGTTGCAAAAGAGCCCATCAAAAAATATTTGAAAGCTGCTTCATTCGAAAACAAACTTTCCTTTTTACTGCCCGCCAATACATACATTGAAATGGATAATATCTCAATGCCTAAGAAAAGTATGGCCATATTATTGAACGAAACCATTAGAATGGCGCCCACTATGGAGAAAAGAATAAGGGCCGATCGGTCGGTTTGATGCGACTGTGCGCGAAAATAATCCCTGGCCATCCAAAACCAAAAGATCGCAATAACAATGATCAAGGTGGTGAAGGCTATGGAAAAGTTATCAAACACTACCATGTCGTTGTAGTAATGCAGATTAGAATTCCAATCTATCACCACGAGAAAAGTGGCTGAAGAAAGACCAAGCAAAATTGTTGCTGCAAGGGCCTTCTTAAGATTAGCTATCTCAGCTACTAAAGAAATGAAACCTAAACCACAAATTAGATACAATGCATTCATACTATTTTACTGAAGCCGAAAAGTCTGAAAATACAATCAAAATATTTTCCACCGCTGCTTCCGATATTTGCAGCAAAGGGGTCGGATAAATTCCAATAGCGATAATAAGTATCACCATAGGATAGAGCACAAGCTTTTCATGCGTTGTTAAATCGGTGAAGCCCGCAGTCGCCTTAGTGGTCTCGCCTGACATAGATCGCTGAAACGTTCGCAGCATGTAAACAGCACCCAAAATGATCGTTAATCCGGCAATAGCACCGATCATGATTTGATACTGAACCAGAGAATTGATTAACAAAAATTCACCTACGAAACCGCTGGTCAGCGGAAGTGCAACACTTCCTAACAGCACGATAATAAAAACAGAAGCCAGTACAGGTGCCAAGTTTCTTATACCCCCTAAATCGGATAAAGACCTGGTCTTTGTCCTCTCGAAAATAATTTCAATAATATAAAAAAGCGCAAAGACCACTATTCCATGACTCAACATTTGTATGATAGCACCTTGCATACCAATCTTACTAAGCGTAAATAGACCAGCAGAAATTAGACCAACGTGTGCTATTGATGAATAGGCTATCAATCGTTTAAAATCATTTTGTACGATGGCAATGCAGGAAGCATAAATAATTCCGATCACCGAAAGAACAACTGCAACATAGCCCCACTCCTGCACCCCTAACGGTACCACCGGTAAAAGCCAGCGGATCAATCCATAAATACCCATCTTCAACATGATGGCCGATAGTAACATAGTTCCCTGAACCGGAGCAACAGTATAAGTGTCCGGTTGCCAGGTATGAAATGGAAAAATCGGCATCTTAATGGCGAAGGCAAGAAACATTGCCCAGAAAATTAAACTTTGTTCGAAGACAGGTAGCGACCGACCGGCTGCATATAATGCCGAGATATCAAATGTATGTGCCCCAGGAGTTTGGTAGTACAAATAAACAAGGCCAACAAGCATGAACAAACTACCAGCGAGTGTATAGATAAAAAACTTTAAGGTGATTTTACCTCGCCCTTCACCTCCCCAGATCAAACAAATGAACCAGATAGGAATAAGAGCCACTTCCCAAAAAAGATAAAACAAAAATCCATCACGGGCGATAAAGACACCGATAAGTGCCATCTGCATCATCATGATAAGGCCGTAAAAATTAGAAGGCCTGTTCTCTGTGCTATTAAAAGAAGAAAGAATAATAAAGGGAACTAATACTGTGGTAAGCAATACGAGCAAAAGACTTATGCCATCAATGCCAATTGAAAAATTTATTCCCAGGGAAGTGATCCATGGCTGGTTAACAACAAATTGAACATCGGCATTTTTAATAAATTGAGAAGCGATAACAAGAGACGCTGCCAACTCGATAACGGATGCGACCAATGCAAATTCCCTGGCGAATTTGAATTTAAAGAACAGCAACACCAGCGATGCAAGTAAGGGCAATACTAAAAGAAAAACTATCATATTAGTTAATCGTTATTTGTTATCGCATAAGTGTCAAAGTAAGCATTAGCACAATACCTACCACCATTACAAAAATGTAAAAACCAATACTCCCACTTTGTAACAGTCGGAATACTTTACTTCCTTCTATTACTGTACTCCCTAAAGAATTCACTAATCGATCAATGGCAAGTTTCTCAATAACCAAATCAAACTTAGCCGACAACCAGTACAATGGCTTTACAACGATGACCGTATAAATTTCATCGACATAATATTTTTGATACACCATACGATGAGCTGTGCCAATATCTTCGCCTTCTGCTACCGGAATACTATTCTTCTTCACATACATTGAATAGGCTACAGCAATCATAACCAGAGTAAAAGCAATTACTATTCCCATCAACATGTACTCAGTTGAATGACTTAATTCATGCACAGTCAATATTGAATCTGATTGTGCAAATACAGGTGACAAAAATTCATTTAGCCATTCTGAACCCCATAATGCCTCAGGCACATTCATAAAACCTCCAATCAGAGAAAGCACGGCCAACGCTATCAATGGAATTGCCATACTTTTTGGTGATTCATGAATATGACGCATTGTATTTTCGCTTGCCCTTGCCGAACCATAGAAGGTGAGAAAGAATAATCTGAACATATAAAACACCGTTAGCAGGGAGGTAAGCAACGCAACACCCCATGCCATTGGGTTTTGT
>JANOLM010000431.1:0-1797 GCA_031419815.1 Bacteroidia bacterium | reverse complement strand
TATGATAATCGCGTAGGCACGATTAAGCAGCAGCGCGCAGACGGAACTTTTTATAATTTCAGAACAAATGTTGGCGGCAGCACATCAAAGGGAGTAGAACTCTTTGCAGAGTATAACTTAGCCAAGGCCTTTTTAGTCGATAAAAAATTTGGAGATGTAAGTGTATTCGGATCCTATGCTTTTATCGATGCGCGTTACAATAATTTCAAAGCGGTAACGGTGGTTAGCAACACGCTTCAGGAAACCAACTACAAGGATAAAAAAGTAGAATACGCTCCTGAAAATATTTTTCGCACAGGATTGACATACTCAGTCAAAGGCATCTCGGCCACACTTCAATATAGTTTTACGGATCAATTATTTACAGATGCTAACAATACCGAAACTCCTTCGGCCAACGGTCAAAATGGGTTGATCCCGTCCTATGCTATTTATGACTTTACGCTTGGTTACAAAAATAAATCTGGCTTCAGTATAAAGTCTGGTATCAACAATCTTTCTGATGAAAAATATTTTACACGTAGGGCAGGAGGATATCCGGGCCCGGGAGTTTTGCCTGGTGATGGAAGAACTTTTTTTTTAACGGTGGGATATCGACTTAATTGAAAATCGTTATCAGTTAATCGTTAATAGGGGATAACCATTAACGATTAACTGATAACGGTTAACTTTTTTCGGTTAACTTTTTACGCGGCTTTTTCCTTTTTGCGCTTTTCTTCCACTACTTTCTTTCCGTTTTTGTGTTCTCCCATGATGATAACATCTTTGGTGGTCTCATATTGTTTAGCTGCTTGCAGCATCGCCTGTTGCGAATCGCGGATAAGGATCATGCCTGATTTGGCGCCTTTGTTGCGCACTTCCAGCCAGAATCCGTCTTTTTTCTTTTTCGGTAAAATTGGAGGTCTTCCCATGTTATTGCTTATTTAATTAGTAAAGAACGCTTTTTTAGGCTTTACAGGCCTTTTTCATATGCTTTCAACCGCGAATTTAGCCTTTTTGTTCCAAATGGACAAAGGTGGGTTTTTGGGAGTGAACAACAGTTGTGTAGCATTAACTTTTAGGACTAATAATCCTTAACAAAGGTTATTAACGCTACATCTGTCAACAATGAGTTGGAACAAATTACTGATCACTTGACTTTTGACCTGATCAGAAAGCAATCGGTAAATCGATCCATCTTAATTTTTGGATAGTAATTCACTGCGGCCGGTGCTGCCAATAAAATCAATGTCGTATTTTCTCCAGCTACCTTATGGGTTTCATCAATTAATCTTTTCCCAATACCCCTATGTTGAAATGATTCGTCCACAGCAAGATCTGATAGGTAGCAGCAAAACGAAAAATCAGAGAGTGCCCTCGATACGCCAACCAACACATCATTCGACCAAGCTGTAACCAAAACATTTCCGTGTTTCAGCATTTTCTCTATACGCTGAAGATCATGTATGGGCCTTCGCAGTCCAAGAGTAGATCGATTCAAGATGTCAATAAAATCTGCAGAAGAAATTTTCCGATCTTGACAGTATCGGATTTCACTCATGGTCTTCTTTATTTTATTAAACGATTTTCAAAATAATTTTTCTAAATTGATCGTGACCATAGTGATGCCATGAATAGAAAGTCATTAATAAACAGCCAGAATCTGTGGAGGGTGTAGCACCTTCGACAGATTCAAATGACAGCAATTACTTTATTGATATAATGTGATTCCATCCGTGCACGTCTGGCTCATTGCCCATGCGGATGTCATTGAGTTTTTTCTTGGCGCGTTGTTGAAAACTGGAAGAGCTGTCAGGT
>JANOLM010000430.1:0-17003 GCA_031419815.1 Bacteroidia bacterium | reverse complement strand
GCATAAAAATCCTTTCCATGGTCAATATACCTGGCGGGCTGCTTTTGATCATCGGCCACAAAATTCTTTCCATCAAATTGCCCTACAAAAAATTGCATGCCTACAAACTTTGATCCTTGCGGGTGTCCACCGGATAATGATAACACCCATTTGGTTTTTCCCGGTTGGTTGTCAATAGATAACTCATAAAGATCGGGACATTCCCAAATACGTGTGGTGTCGCCCAATGGGCCAAACTCGCTGAGTTGCTTCCACTCCAAAAGATTTTTTGATTCGTAGAAACGAACTTTGAATAAATCCGGAATAACAGTAGCCATCACCCACTTCTGTTGAGGCTCAAACCAAAATACTTTTGGGTCGCGAAAATCTTTGCGTTTGATATCCAGTATTGGATTTTTATCATACCGCTTCCAGGTACGCCCTTTATCATTGCTATAAGCCAGGCTTTGATGCTGTGTTAGTCCCTGATTGTCTTTGTGCACATTAGACGTGTAAATAGCAATCATGCAATCTTTGCCTTCGCACAGTCCACTGGTATTTTTATCAATGACGGCAGTACCTGAGAAAATCATCGTGCTGTCGCCTGTTAATGGATCGGGATATTCTTCCAATGCCACGGGCAGGTGTTGCCAATGCAAAAGATCGTTACTCACGGCATGCCCCCAACTCATGTGACCCCATTTATTCCCGTAAGGATTGTATTGATAGAATAAATGGTACTCACCCTTATAATAAACCAATCCATTGGGATCGTTGATCCAGTTTTTCTCTGGTGTAAAATGATAGGCCGGCCTGTACTTCTCAGGTTGGTAATTGGTTTCTTGTTGAGCCCGCTTATCGGATTGACAAGCTGCTAGTAAAATAACGATTGGTAGAGAGAAGATGATTTTCATATGCGGATCATTTAAAATCCTCCAAGGTCTGATTGCTAAGATAAGCAGACCTTGAAAGAATATTTTGACAATTAGAAAAACCAAAGTTTAACGGCCATAGCAAGAACGGAAACGATCATTACACGCTTGATCCATACCTCGCCAGCTTTAACAGACCAGCGGCTGGCATACCATCCACCTAAGGCATGACCGATGGCCAAAATAAAACCTATCTTCCAAATGATTTTTCCCTGATAGGCAAACACCGCCACCGAGACTCCAGTATACATGATGGCGGCAAAAACTTTTACATAATTGCTTTTAGTTAAACTTAAATTATTGACCAAGCTTAAAACAGCAATGACCAAAAATCCAATCCCAGCTTGAACAAAACCGCCATATATGCCAATAAAGAAAAAGAAAAAAGCTCCAATCCATTGACTCTTAGCATCTAATTTTTCTTCACCTTTTGATTTGAAGGGATCATAAAGAATCAGAAATACAGAGAAGATCATGACGCCAACAAAGATTTTACTGAATACTTCATCGGCAACTTTTGAAGCGAGAACTGAACCAATGAGCCCGCCACCTAATGAGGCCAGCCCCAAGTAGATACTGTAAGGCCAGGGCAATTCAACGCCTTTACTTTTGAAACCACCCACAGCAAAAATATTTTGAAAAAGTATTGCCACGCGACTGGTAGCATTGGCCATGGTGATAGGCAACCCCATGAACGTGAGAATCGGAACAGAGAACAATGAACCTCCTCCGCCAACCGTATTGAGGAAGGCCGCTAAAAAACCAACGAGAATGATAAGTGGGTATTCATACCAGGCCATAGAGAGAACTATCTCCATGCAAGATATGGATTTGGAGTTATCAGCAATGATTATTCCTTCCGAATGGCTTCAACAGGATCAAGCTGAGCAGCTCGAATAGCGGGATAGGTTCCGAAACGGGTGACTTATTTGACTTTCGCGTTGCGCACAATTTTGGAGAATATACCTGGTAAATACCGTTTGAAATAAATGGCCATCACTTCTTTAGTACCACCGATGGATGCTTCTTGTTTTTTCTTTTCAATGGCACGAATCATCTTTCTTGCAAATGCCGCTGGCATCATTCCTTTGTCGTGTGTATCATCTTTTCTGTTTTGGGGTTTGCCATCGCCTAATAATGCGGCAATGCTCAGATTAGTGTTAATCCAACCCGGACATATCAGCGTCACATGAATGTTTTTACTTTCTTTCCAAAGCTCTGCCCTCAATGAATCGAAGAAACCATGAAGTGCATGTTTAGCTGCGGCATAACCTGACCGGTACGGTGTACCTAATTTTCCCATTACGCTGGTCACCGTTACATAATGTCCGGATTTACGTTTTAGAAAATGTGGCAATAGATATTTTGTTAAGGCAATGCTTCCAAAATAATCCACCTCCATGATCTGTCGGTCAACAGCAAGAGTAGTGTCTTTCGCAAGACTTCGCTGACTAATGCCACCGTTGTTGATCAGTATATCGATATGTCCAAAGAATTGAATGGCAACTTCGGTGCTTAATTTTAGTGTGTCGGGCAGAGCCAGATCAAGTGGCAGAATGCGGATGTTGGCATGTGCCTGAGCAACACAATTTCCCCTGACACGATCAAGTTCAGTTTTTCTTCGGGCCGACAAAATTAGCTTAGCTCCCTTGCGGGCGAGTTCATAGGCCAGCGCTTCGCCAATTCCAGATGAGGCACCGGTAAGCCATATTACTTTGTTTTGAAAATATTTTGACATGATTAATGAGATCAAGTAGCAGGATTAGATGCGCGATGCTTGCTGTCTTCGGAATATACCCATATGGAATAGATGCCCAGCGCAGTACCAATGGGAAATGAAAAAAGTTTGAAACAACCAAGCACCAGCACGAGTGTGAGAGCCCATTTCTTTTTATTTAGAAGAGCGATTCCTCCGATGATCGATGGAATAGCGAACAATAGCACTGTGATAATAGTGATTATCTGGATGAACGGAATAATGTAAACGACTATCCATTGCTGATCCACCTGCTCGTGTTCAAAGATGAAGGGTAATAGTATTGAGAACAGAGCGGACAAAAAGAGCATGAGAAGAATATGCAATGATCCTGAAACGATGTAAAGTATCCCGAGTATGCGTTTGTGTGTTTCCATGTTCGAAGTTAAGCAAAAGAATGAATCAGCCTTTACGCTGATAGATGACAAAATCAAAAGTATATAGATGCCGCTCATCTGCCGGATGATGTACCCGCGATATCTCGTTCCAGTCTTCTTTTTTGAATTCCGGAAAAAAAGTATCTCCATCAATAACAGCATCAATTTCTGTCAGATATAAGCGTTGCGACAAAGGAAGGGCAAGATTGTAGATTTCGGCTCCACCAATTATGAATGCTTCTTGTTCATTCTGGTTTTTTGCAAGTTCAATTCCTTCACTAAAAGTATGAACGACAATGGAGCCGGTTGCAATAAAGTTCTTTTGATGCGTTACCACTATGTTTGTCCGGTTGGGGAGAGGTCGGAATTTTTCGGGCAAAGAATCATAATTCTTCCGACCGAGAATGACATGATGACCTTTTGTCGTTTGCATGAAATATTTCATGTCATCCGGCAAGTGCCACGGAAGGTCATTGTTTTTGCCGATGACCCGGTTTTTGGATAAAGCGGCTATTAGCGATATAATCATTTTTACAATCGTTGTCCGTTAATGGTTATTCGTTAATCGTTTTCCTATTTACTGATAACGTTTAACTATTAACGATTTTATTTCCTCTTAAAAATTCCTGAATGTTCATTTTCTTTTTCCCTTCCGGTTGCAGTTCTTCAATGGAAACCCAGCCATCCGATGATTTTACGGAAAGATAAGTTTTGTCATCAGTCTTCAGGCTACCCGCAGTCGATTGTCGACCGTCCACTGTCGACTGCTTGACCTCACACTTCAAAATCTTAAACACCTTTTCATTCAAGTTTGCCCACGCACCAGGATAAGGACTTAATCCTCTTACGAAATTTCTAACAGATTCGCTGGATTGATTCCAGTTTATCTCACACGTCTCTTTAAAAATCTTTGGAGCATGTTTTATTTCTCCTTCAGTAGGCTGAACAATGGAAGGATATTCTCCCTTCTCTATGGCGCGAACAGTTTTTAAAACCAACTGGGATCCGCTTTTCATTAGACGATCATACAAAGACCCAACATTATCTGTGTCAAGGATGGGTTCCTTCTCCTGGAAGATGATGCTGCCGGTGTCAATTTCATGTTTGAGAAAAAAAGTGGTGGCACCTGTTTCCTTTTCTCCATTAATAATAGCCCAATTGATTGGCGCAGCACCACGATATTGTGGAAGGAGGGAAGCATGAAGATTGAATGTACCTAAAGCGGGCATTGACCAAACTGCTTCTGGCAACATGCGAAAAGCGACTACGACCTGTAAGTTTGCGTGATAGCTTTTTAGTTCTTCCAGAAAGTCTGGTGACTTTAAATTAGTGGGTTGCAGAACAGGTATGTTATATTTTAAAGCACATTCTTTCACAGGAGATGGCATCATCTTTTGCCCCCGTCCTTGCGGTTTATCGGGTGCCGTGATGACCGCTGCAACAGTGAGTTTATTTTCAATCAGTACCTCTAAGCTTGGCACGGCAAACTCAGGTGTACCCATAAAGATGATACGAAGTTGATTCATCTACTTTGGTAAGTCTTTTATTAACAGCAGCAAAGCGAATTAAATTGGAAACTAACGATGAGGCATCTCTAAAAAAATCCCACCTTCTTTATCCCGATAGCTATCGGGAGAGAAGGTGAAAAGTAGTTTTATAGATGCCCCATGGGAATACTAATAGATTATTTGCTGATGCTGATGGGCAATGAAATTTCTAGCCTTTCCCAATAAATGACTACTTCACCCATATTGCTGCTTTCTGTTTCAATCAAATAACGAAGTCTTTCCTGATGAGCCTCTTCTGTTTCAGGTTTTACGTTCACGCGTACAACATCATCTTTCGAATCATAGTCATCTGTTAAATGCTGATCCCAGTTTTTATTGATAATGATACTCCATTCCTCTTTGCCTGGAATAGTGAACAAGGCATATTTTCCCGGGGCGATAGTTATGCCTCCAATAATAACTTCCTGATTGAAATCAATACTGGTTGCACGGTGAGCTCCTGTTACCCATACGTTATCGAATGGTACAAGGCCACCCCACACTACCCGACCGCGAACGGCTGGTGAATAGTAGTTAATTGTTATTCCGGTAGTACCGATAGTTCCCATCGCCTTCGCCTTGAGACTGCCCTTCAATGTATCTGCAGTGGTCTGTTCTGCAATGATCCTTATGCCCTCTTCTGTTGGAGCAATTATTTGAGATGATGGTTCTTTTGAGCTGTCATCATTTTTTGTTTTGGGATTTGAGCAATTGGACAAAATGCCTACAAGAATTAAGCTACCTATAAATTGTTTCATGGTTTTAGTATTGAAGTTTATTTTTCTTGCAAAGTAATACTTGCAACTTTAATGTTCTTTTCATTATCGTCTCTCCAGGCAAAGATTAGTTGGTTTCCTGATTTGGTCATCTGAGGAAAACCACTCGACCGGGATTCAGAAGATGAGGCAATAATAATGGAAGGTTCTTTTACCCCATCTGAATGCACTTTAGCAACTTTAATTATTGTGCCTTCCATCCAACTTACCATTACGCTCTTATCGTCTATCATTACAATGTCAACACGACCAATTGCGGTTCCTTCGTCCACACGAATTGGTCTGCCAAAAGTAGCACCACCATCAGTAGAGAAAATTACATTTACCTGTGACGTGTCTGTTGCTGCCGAAAACCACGCCACGGCAAGATTATTATTTTCCCAGGCCACACGGGGTCCGTTGACTGGGCATCCGGCTATTTTCCAATTATCATTGTGAATTGTTTGTGGCTCTGACCATTGGCCATCTATAAATCTTACGATTGACATGTCACGGATTTCTTTGTCTGACCTGTCGCGATAAACAACAACAGGCCCATTGGTGGTAATAGCCGCGCTGGTCTGGCAGCAATCACAGGTTTTGTTATCCAACTCCCATTCTTTTATTTTATTTCCCTTGGCATCAATTACGGCAGCTCTCAGGCTCATTGCCCCATGATGCCCATCATGATGATCCATTCCCTTCATTTCTTTCATTCCCTCCATTTCAGTATTCCTTCCATCAAGCCAGGTTACAAAAAAATTCTCACCATAAGGAAGTAGAGTGACGAAGCCATGCTCAACTTTTTTGCCGTCATCATGTAGCACTTGAGGCTCTGTCCATTTATTTCCACTATCACCCGATGTTGTTAGCTTTACATCATAGGCATAGGTACCCTCTCCGCTTTTGTCTAAAAAATGAGCTACAAATTGTTTGCCGTTAGTAGCAATCATCGGATAGTCCGCCCAATTTACGAACCATGTATTACCCGTAGCAATGATCATAGGGTCTGACCATTGATTATTCTGAAGGCTTGAAAATTTGAGGATTGTTTTGTCGTCACTGGTTTCAATCCATGATAAATATACGGTGCTGTCCTTATCGGTGAATAAGAAAGGTTCCCCACTGGTTGATTTTGATGGAGAAGAAAGAATTTTAATCTCAGATGTTTGTTCAATCGAACTTTTCTTTACTGAGCAAGCAACTCCAATACTGCACAGAATAAGAAAGTAAAATTTACTTTTCATGGTCATTCGTTATTTTAGTAATCAATTCAATATTTTCAGGAGCATCCCATTTTCGATAACCTGTTTCTGAAAATTTTAATTTTCCTTCCGAGTTGAAAATAAAGGTAGTGGGTAAAGCTTGAATATTAAGGGCTTCAAAGTTTTCAAGTCGAACGTAGCGGAAATTGTAGGTATGCCTTTTTACAAACTGTTCAATTTGTTTCGGGTCTTCGTTGGAGGCAAAAAGAAAAATTACGTTCTTATTTTTCAGCATACTTTGTGCGCTTTCAATAGTTGGCATTTCCTGAATGCAGGGCTTGCACCAGGTAGCCCAAAAGTTGATGAAAACAGTTTTTCCTTTGTATGGTGCAAGGTCGAGGGGTTGATCATTCATCTCTTTCAGTTCGACTGTTGAAATGTCTGCTCCTATATGGGTTGTAGCACCTGATTGCTCTTTGCTCCCTCCAGTGCAACTTGCAAGAATAAAAAGGAATATGTAAAATAGTTTTTGGGTCATCCTAAATAGATTGAGGTTCTTTGTGTTTCTGAAAACTGCAAAAGACAAAATCCTGGACGGTGTTGAAAGGGGTTGAATGATTTTCTTCGATGCATTTTATCCGTTTAAAATCCTTTTCAAAAAGAGCTGACATGGATGCCTTTGAATACTGTCGTATGTCAAGACCACTACATTTCTTTGGGCCACTTTCAGCAAAAGTCCCTAATACTAAGTATCCATTTGGAATTAAGTTCTTTTGAAGGATGGAAAGATAAGTAATAACTTGATGATCGTTTGTTAGAAAATGAAAAGCGGCTCGGTCGTGCCAGAAGTCAAATTGAACTTCGGATTTAAATTCGGTTACATCAGAGACAATCCAATGAACAATAGCTGCTTTATTACCAAGCCGTTGGCGGGCGCGCTCAATCGCCTTTACAGAAATGTCAAGGACATAGATATTGGTATAACCCAATTCAATAAGTGCATCCACTAAATGACTATCGCCCCCACCAATGTCAATGATCTTAGCGCTCTTCGGCAGATTAAATAGTTTAATAAATTCGATAGAAGTTTTTGGATATGGCTGAAACCAACTGAAGTCCGTTTCTTCTTTTGTATCATATATTTTTTCCCAATGCTCTTTAGAAGTTTTCATAATATTCTAAATATTCTTTGTGCGCAACCTCAGACTATTAACAATAACGGAAACAGAGCTTAGGCTCATGGCCAGAGCCGCCAGCATGGGGCTTAGCAGTAATCCAAAAAAAGGAAACAATATGCCTGCGGCAATGGGTAAACCTATCATATTATAGATAAAAGCAAAGAATAAATTTTGTTTTATGTTAATCATTACATCTTTACTCAATTTTCTTGCCCTGATAATTCCTTGCAGGTCGCCTTTCACTAAAGTGATTCCTGCACTTTGGATAGCTGCATCTGTACCAGTGCCCATTGCAATGCCCACATTTGCTTGTGCTAATGCGGGAGCGTCATTAATGCCGTCTCCGGCCATTGCCACTATGTTATTATTTTTCTGGAGGTCTTTTACTTTATTAAGTTTATCGATTGGAAGGAAGTCTGCTTCGTACCCATCAAGGCCAAGTTCCTCTGCAACTCCTTTAGCAGTTCTTTTATTGTCACCCGTTAGCATTATTACCTTTAATCCTTGTTGCTGCAATTCCCGAATGGCGCTTTTTGAATTTTGCTTTATGGGATCAGTTACGCTTACATAACCAGCTAACTGGTTATTTATTACCACGTACATTACTGTTTCACCTTTCGATTGTCTTTCTTCGATATCCTTCGTGCTGGCTTCTTCCAAATTTAAACCCTGATCTTTGATCAGTTTTGCATTTCCAATAGAAACCTTTTTTGAATTGATTGTACCGGTAATACCATGACCTGTTATGGATTCAAAATTTTCCACTGAACTAAGTGTAAGTTTCTTGTCTTTTGCTGCCTTCACGATTGCCTCTGCCAGTGGGTGTTCGCTGCTTGTTTCCAGAGATGCAGCATTCTGTAGAATCTCATCTTCGGTTATTGAATTGGAAAAAGTCTTCACTGATTTAAGTGCGGGCTTTCCTTCTGTTATGGTTCCTGTCTTATCGATAACAAGAACATTAACTTTTCCCATTTCTTCAATCACCTTCGCTTCCTTTATTAGAACGCCAGCAATAGCTCCCCTGCCTGTGCCCACCATAATAGACATGGGTGTCGCTAAGCCCAATGCACAAGGGCAAGCAATGATGAGTACAGTTACGGCATTGGCAAAGGCAAATACAAGAGCAGGTTCTGGTCCCCAAATAGCCCACCCTACAAAAGTCAAAATAGAGATAATCACAACTACAGGTACGAAGTATTTAGAAATTCTATCGGCTATATTTTGAATGGGTGCTTTCGATCGGCTTGCCTTATTGACCATATCAATAATCTGTGCGAGCAATGTGTCTGAACCGATCTTCAACGCAATCATTTCAAAACTGCCGGTTCCGTTTACTGTTCCGCCTGTTACCTTGTCACCCTCATTTTTCTCTACAGGTAAAGGTTCTCCTGTAATCATGGATTCATCTACCGCGCTGTGGCCTTTGCTTAATTCACCATCAACCGGAATTTTTTCCCCAGGCCTGATTTTCAGAATGTCCTTTAAAAGTACATGCTCCATTGGAATTTTTTGTTCCAGGCCGTTTCTGATTACCGTAGCTTCTGGTGGCACTAAATTCAATAATGCACGAATGGCGCTGTTCGTTTGACCTCGTGCTTTAAGTTCAAGTACTTGACCTAATAAAATTAACGTTAAGATGACAGTCGCTGCTTCGAAATAAAGATGTACAGCACCATTCATTTTAAATTGATCTGGAAATAAATCCGGAAATACCAATGCAATAATGCTGAATAGATACGCTGCTCCAGCTCCCAAAGAAATCAAGGTCCACATATTAGGCGACCAACGTAGCACGGAAAGATACCCGCGTTTAAAGAATTCACCGCTGCAATAAAACAATACGGGTGTTGACAAAATAAATTGGATCCAACCCCATGTCGTTTTAGTCGCTAGCTGCGAGAGATGTAATCCTGCCATTTCGCCCATAGCGATAATGAATACTGGAAGTGTAAGAACGGTGGCCACCCAGAATTTTTTCAGCATCGCTCTATAGGTGGCATCTTCTTCTTCATTGTCCTTCTGAATTATTTTAGCTACTAAATCCATGCCGCAGATAGGGCAGCTACCGGGTTCGTTGCGAACTATCTCGGGATGCATCGGGCAGGTATATTCCATGCCACTTGCTTTTAGTTTTTGCTCTTTTACCAGATGCATTCCACAAACCGGGCAATCACCAGGCTTTGCATATTTTTTCTCTCCCTCACATAACATAGGGCAATAATATTCACCTTCATTACTTTGAATGGGAGGCGAGGCTCCTTGTTTACCCTTGGTTCTTTTAATAAGAGGCATGGGAGCAAGCGCATGCTCTTTAGTCTCCATTTTTCCAACCATTTCTCCGATAGGTACTTTCACCAGTTTCATACCACACACAGGACATTTGCCGGGTTGTGAATATTTCTTACCTCCCTCGCATAACATCGGACAATAGTATTGATCCCCTGCATTACTTTTCTCAGAAGGTGTAATCATTTCGTGTTTATGTGAATGTGCTTCTCTTGCCTCTACTTCAGATTGATTAAGAGGCACTAAATTCATTCCGCACTGGGGGCATTTGCCCGGCTCGTTCTTTACCACTGTGGGGTGCATGGGGCAAGTGTATTGATTAGATTGATTTGTAGAAGGGCTCATCTGGAAATTTAAATAAAAAATTTTTTAGAATAGTTTGGTGGGCTCGCCCTGACTTTTAAAAAGTAAAAACTTAGCCAATAGATTGAAAGCGGTAAAATAGCGAATTGTAAAAACGGAGAAAGTCCCACATTTACAAGGGGAATAATTGGCATTGTTGGGTTATAAGCCCAATCCCCTTGCGACAAATGTATCATCTCTGAAATGAGGGCTCCTGTTCCGCCAACCATGATTACCAGAATAATTGTCTTAACTCTTTTTATGATTTGTTGAGATACATGCGTTTAATAAAGGGCTTTTCTACGTTGAAATAAAAAACGAAAACCAATAATTGATTAAGAGCCCCAAAGACGAGTCCATAAAAGGAATTGTAGTATAGCGCAATAGCATACACCTGAATTTGCCCAAGTCCATACATGGGATTATTGAGAAACTTGTATGGCCCCGCCTCCACAAAGTCAGATATTTTTTTCCCTAAGAACATATCCTTCCAGTAATAAATGGGTATTCCCACTAGCCACGCTGACCACAGTTTCACGATAAATCCAGTCAAAAACAAGATAACCGCAGGCACCAAAATTGCAAGCGGAGAAAGTTGCCCCCAACAGCAACTACCCTGCGAACTCTGGCTGATAAAACCAAGGGATACACCATTGTGAAAAAAAGCAATGGCCAAAATACCCTCGTATTGTAGATAGGCTTGCTCTCCGCCCACGGCAGCAATCCATTTGAGCCGGAGCCCGTTTTGGGGTAAAACAAAAAAAATAAAACCAATGTAAAAAACTGTGCTGATGGCAAAATAGATTATGGCATAATCCAGACGAGCGAACTTTGGGAGAAAAAAAATAGTGCCCCCAACCGAGGTCAACCAAAAAAAGGCTCTGATAAGGGTGGTGTTTTCCGGGATCAATCCTGAAATAGATAACAACGTATGAATAAATTCTTTAATGATTTTCATTTTTAGGATTTAGAGTCAATAACTTTATTTTCAATTGCTGCGTATGTGAAGTCCAACTATCGGGGGTCATTCACGCGTGGCCACGGTTCTGAATCGCTTATCCACCGAAAACCTTTGTAGCCTGTTACTTTGAGGGTGTTCGCATCTTTCAATACGAGATAACCCGATGACTGGTGGCCATGCCGGGGTTCAAACACGCTGCCGTTATTCCATTCCTTCTCTTTTGTATCGAGGTAAAGATTGAATTAATTTCTATGGCTTGCGCGATGAGTTGTGCATGTGTACGATCTTCCACGAGCCGTTTTCCTTTTTCAGAAATGAGGAGGCCACACCCCTTCGTTTGATTTCGGAATTATCCTTCTTCAGCACGATGGTGTAGTTGTAGGTCTCCACAGCAAAGGCATAGTCGCCTGTTACTGTAACCTCTACCTTGTAATTGTCGAACTTAAAAGAAGAAAAATCACCAAGCTCTGGGCCAATATGATGTGCGAGGTATTCTTGATAGGTGCCTTCTACTTTTCCGGATTCAATAATCTGGCTGTTGGATACAAATAGCACATCAGTTCCTTTTACGACCAGGTTCTCAAGAGCCTCTTTGTATGATGACAGGACTTGTTTTACTTTAGCTTCTTCGGTTTGTGCGGAAAGTGTTCCCACAGCGAGGAAGATGATGGCGAGCAATGAAATAAGGTTTTTCATGGTTTGGTTAGCGTATTTCAAAACATCTGTCCACTCTTCAAATGGAAAAGTGAACAGATACTTTAAAATCCAGTTAGGTTAGATTTTTTTACTGGATGGTTTCTTTTACGCTTCCACATTTTAACATCTTGTCTCCGAAATACGGGTTCTTGATTTCCATTTCATTGGAAAGCCAATACGCTCCGGTGTTTCCGTTGGCCATAGGGCAGTATTCCAAATACAACATGCCCATCGAAAGTTTTCCGTCTTTTACCAAAGCAGTCATCTCATTGCTTAATGTGCTGAATACTTTGCGTTGCTCTTTCAAATCAGATGAAGCAGCAATCTTTGAAGCGGCTTCGCTGGCAGCGGTTGATCCGCTTACTTCTTTCAGAGCTTTCTGTAATTCGCCAGCACCCATTTTTGCCTCATCGGCTTTGGAAGCTACCAATGCATCTTTTACACGAACATAATGTTCATAAGCAGCGCCCAATTTAGCATCCTTGAACATTGCCATATCTTTATCCGTTTTTTTATCATCACCATGCCCCGCATGATCGTGTTGTGCATACGCTCCCCAACTCACCAGAACCAGGTAAATCATCATCATTTTTGTTTTCATAGTTATTTAGTTTAAAGTTTTGTTATACAATTTCATAGTTCAGCATCATGCCGTCATCTTCATGCTCCAGGTTATGGCAGTGAAATACAAATACTCCTTTATATGAAGGGAAAGTCATAATTACTCTCACCTTTTCACCTGGCATTAAGAGCACAGTATCTTTCCAGCCTTTCTCGGTTGCAATAAGTGAGTTGCGACCGCCAATCCGTTCAACAACCTGAAACTGCACTCCATGAATGTGCATCGGATGAATTTCATCGCCCATCCAGTTATCGAACTCCCATATTTCGGTTGTTCCGGCTTTCACAGTCTCATCAATCCGTTCCATGTCAAATATTTTTCCGTTGATAGAGTGACGTCCCATACCACCATGCCCGCCCATACCACCACCTACCAAAGCAGCAATATCAAACACTCTTGTTTGAACGGCTGTAGAAGAAGGAATCGGAGGAACGCTTGACAGGCTTGCTGGTAAGCTAAAAGCTCCAGATGCTTCGCGTTCAATCTTGAACTTCATAATATTAAAATCCTGCCTACCCTGGATGTTGTATTTACTGAACTTGTTGCTGGCCAGGAAAACTTCCTGCCCGATGGGGAGCGAGGAGAAATCAATCAATACATCGGCACGTTCTCCGGGTGCCAGCATCAAACTTGATACGCTTTCCGGTGAAGCAAGCAAGCCGCCATCGGAACCGATCACGTGAAATGACATGCCGTTTGAAAATGCAAGTTTATACACACGAGCCGTTGACCCATTGAGAATACGTAAGCGTTGCCATCCCTTGCTCACATTTATATACGGTGAGTAAATTCCATTTACTGTAATTTGTTCACCGAGGTATCCTGTCATAATCTCATTATCCGATGGGGAATAATCAAGTGATGCGCCCGCGAATCGCTTGTCCTGAATGATCAATGGAATTTCAGCATCGCCAGAAGGAAGATTGAGCGAAGCCTCTTCGCTGTCGTTCACAATAAACATTCCGGCAAGCCCCATAAATACTTGCCTTGCAGTAGCACCGTGCGGATGTGGGTGATACCAATAGGTGCCCGCCCGTTGTTGGATAGGCAGCACATAATTATAAGAGCCTCCGGCAGGATAAACATCCTTCGGATGACCATCCATGTTTTCAGGAACGATCAGTCCATGCCAGTGAATATTTGTCTCTTCCGCAAGATTATTCTGTAACTGAACATTTACCGTTTCACCACGGGCAACTTTTAGTGTAGGGCCAAGTATTCCACTTCGGTAAGACAACAGGGAAGTTGTTTTACCACCAAGCATCTCGCCCGAAATAGGTTGGGTAACAAGTTGAATACTGCTATTGCTTAACACCGGTGGAATAAATAAAGGTCTGTCAAAGTTGCCTGCAACAATCCAATTGGGCTCGCCAATCATATCTTCTTCGGTATGGCAGGCCTTTAGCAAGAGCGATGAACCGGCCAGAGCGCCCAGAGCCGAAACCCCCGTTGACTTTATGAATTCTCTTCTCTTCATGCCCATAGTCGTTATTTTTTACCTTGAGAATGCCTATGCTCTATTTTCTGTTTCGCTATGGCCAATATTTTCTCATCACCATCCAGGCCGGTAACACAGGCCTCGCGGTAGAAGTTTTCGAGCATGAGCGAAAGCATAGCTGTACCGCATCCGATATCGAGAATATGTTTTGGGTTAGCCGATGCAATACTTTCAATCAGTTTTGACTTGAAAGTCTTTTCCCGCAAAAAATTACTGATAAGGTTATCGTAAAACTGAGTCATCCAATTGTACTTAAGCGCTGGTATATGGTTTTTATCTTTAGTCATGTTGAGAGAAAATGGTTTCTTCCATTTTAGCTTTTCCTTCGTCTGGTTGTTTTGCGTAACATCAGTTATTTATTAAAGCACTTCTTTTGTTGTTCCGCATTTCAACATGCGTTGTCCCATATAAGGGTTCACAATTTCTTTTGTGCTGCTTAGCCAGCTAGCACCATCACCATTTTTTGCCATGGGGCAGAATTGATAATAGATTTCTGATTCATTAGGCTGATAAGCCTTTACCAATGAATACATAGCTTCACTTATAGGAGCCAGTTCCAACCGGGTTTCTTCAATGTCTGCACTTTCAGCAATTCCCTTCAAGGCTTGATTTAGCTTTGCTTGTTGAGCATGATAAAAATCCATTTGCTCGCCCATCAGTTTGGACATATCAAATTTATTGACAGTCTCTGACAACTTCTTTGCTGCTGCCTTTGTACCGTCCTGATTGTCTTCGATTAAGGATTGATTCAAAGCGAAGTAATCCGCAAGGAAGCCATTGATTTGAGTTTTTATTGAAGCATCGACATTTTCGAATGCTTTCACTTCGATGGCTGGTGTTGCTTCAACAGTTTTCTCCATTTGGTCATGACCTTCATGACTTTCGGACGTTTCTTTTTTGTTACTCGAACAGCCCACAATAAGTATAACAACGAACAGGGCGAGATTACTTACAATTACATGGTTGGTTTTCATGGTGATTAATTTATGGTTTACTATTTTATTTGATGATTGCTATTTAGTGCCTAACAGTTGGCCAATTCAAAATTCAAGGTTCAAAATGAGGACTCTAACCAATTTTGAATATTGAATTTGGAATCTTACTCATTTAATGCTGATGTCCTGCCATCGGGTCTCCACCTTTTTTCAACACCAGCTCGCTGTAGAGCAAATAAGCGCCCGTTATTACAATATTTTCTTTTTCTTTAATTCCATCAATGATTTCCACTTTCTCAAAATTTTCAAGACCTGTAGTAACCATGCGTGGTTTGAAGGCACCGTCTTTTTCAAGTACCCATACATGACTTCCTTTAGCATCGCGGATCACGGCATCAACCGGAAGAGCAATAGTTTTCTTATTGGAATGTGAAAGGATGACATTGGCCTGCATGCCCGGCAGAAATTCCTGTTTAGGATTGTTGATCATGGCGCGCAAGTTTATGATTTGACTACCCTGGCGATATTCAGGGCTTAAGAAAGTGATCTTCCCTTCAACAGGCATATTTTCAAACCCACTGATTTGAACGCTCACAATATCCCCCGTCTTTGCAAGTGAAGTTTCTCCGGGGTAAAGCTCAGCTTCTACCCAAATCTGATCAAGCTTTTCAATGCGGTACAATGCACTGCCTTCCGAGACATACTGTCCCTCGGTAGCATCATTGCTGGCGATGATTCCTGACACCGGTGCAAGAAAAGTAATTCGCGAATCGGTTTTCTTCCGTTGGGCAAGCTGATCTACTTGTTCTTTGGTCATACCGAATAGGATCAGCTTCCTTTCCGATGCTCTAAGAAAAGATTCATAACGCTTCTCGTTCAATTCTTCGAACTGACGAACTGCCAAAAGATATTCTTGTTGAAGTGTCAGTAGTGGTTCACTATAAATCTCATATAGTTTTTGTCCGCGCACTACCCTTTGTCCAACTTCTTTAAAATATAATTTTTCAATACGACCTTGTACCCGGCTGCTAATTACTTCCGTTTGCTCTTCATTCACCATTAATCTTCCGGTGAGGAGAGTATTCTCTCCCATACTTTCGAAACGCGTGAGTGTAGTGGTAATGTTTGCTAATTTTATCTGACTCTCATTGAGCATGACCGAACCATCAACACCAGTGGTAATATCCATCTTTACTAAATCCATCCCGCAGATTGGGCAAGTGCCGGGTTTATCCTGAATAATTTGCGGATGCATTGGGCAAGTGTATTTTGTGGTTGCCTCCTGATGTTGTGCATGTTCATCTTTCGTACTGCACATTGAAAATGCGAGTGGAATAAATAGCAGTAAGCTGTACGTTAATGTTTTCATAATCAATTTTTGACTTTGATAAAACTTTCACTGTCCACCATGAATTGTGCATTGTATGCAAGGCTATCGCTTACCTTTAGTCCGTCCAGCACTTCAACCCATTCATCCGATTGTCGTGCTGTAACAATTACTATCGGGCGGAACACTCCACGTCTTTTGGTGAAAGCAATCTTTTTTGTGCCTAAATCTAGTTTTGCCGATACAGGAATCCACATCGAATCTTTGGATGGCGATGTGAATGAAGCCATTACTAATTGACCAATGCGAAATTTCTTGCCGGTATTAGGTAAATACACCCTCACCTTCGTGAAACTTTCCCCGCCTTTAAAGAAAGGCTGCACAAAATTTACTTTCGCCTCTACCGCAGCTGCATTGTCCAGGGTTATTTGCACGTGGTCATTTACTTTTATGAAAGCGGCATCCCTTTGGTACACATCGAATTCTGCCCATACATATTCTGTATTAACTACTTTGAAAATGATTTGCCCTGTGCTCACATACATACCTTCACGTGTGAGTAACTCGTCACCAGTTGAAGGAGTTGAAGTTTGTTGAACAGTTGAAG
>JANOLM010000429.1:0-8363 GCA_031419815.1 Bacteroidia bacterium | reverse complement strand
TTGCCTACTCCTATTATTACGCCCACAACCAAAGCGAAAGTTGGCCACGATGAAGACATCTCCCGAGCGGAAATATTAAAACGGGGTTTGGTGACAGACGCTGATTATAAAGTACTTGAAGACTATACTTTTAAACTCTATCAGAAGGGAACTGAGCTTGCAGCCAAACGGGGTTTGATCCTTGTGGATACCAAATATGAATTTGGTAAACAAAATGGCAAAATCTATCTTATCGATGAGGTTCATACACCAGACTCCTCCCGATATTTTTATCAGCAAGGGTACAGTGATCGCCAGAAGTTGAAGGAACCTCAAAAGCAATTGTCTAAAGAATTTGTGAGACAATGGCTGATTGAAAACGGTTTTCAAGGAAAAGATGGGCAGAAAGTTCCTGAAATGACCGATGCCATTGTTACATCCATTTCAGATCGCTACAAAGAGCTGTACAGGCAAGTTATGGGTGAAAACCTTGACCCCATAAATTATGACAACTTGATGGAACGAATTGAACGTAGCATCGTTAATTCCATAAATTAAACTTACTTTTAGGCAACGATAAATTACTGATTCATGAAGTACACTATTGATAAGAAAGAGAAATACAGTCTGCTTCGTCTGCACGAAGAGAAAATGGATTCAAGCATAGCACCAAGTCTTAAATCCGAAATGATTACTCTTCATGCAGAAGGAGTGCGCAGCATAATCCTTGATTTATCGGAAGTTAAATACACCGATTCGTCTGGCCTTAGTGCTCTTTTAGTAGGAAACCGAATCTTACAAGAAGATGGTGGAATTTTTATATTGGCTGATCTTTCTGATCACACCATGAAGCTTATCAAAATATCGCAACTGGACAGCGTGTTAAATATTCTTCCTACCGTTGAAGAGGCCATTGATGCCGTGTTTATGCACGAGATAGAAAAGGACATGAAAGACGGGAAGTAATCGATTTGAAGATTTAATAATTTGAAGATTTGAAAATTGCCTTCATCCAACATTTTCAAATCTTCAAATCAAGTAATTGGCAAATTTTTCAGTAACTATTCTTGGCTCCAGCGGGGCGCTTCCAGCTTATGGAAGGCTTCCTTCTTCTCAATATCTTACCATCCAAAATCGGCATTTTTTAATAGATTGTGGTGAGGGTACGCAAATGCAGTTAATGCGCTACCAAATTCCATATCATAAAATCAATCATATTTTCATCAGTCATCTCCATGGCGATCACTATCTTGGCTTAACAGGTCTACTGTTTACAATGCACCTGTTAAGGCGGGAAAATAATTTGCACCTCTATGCCCCAAAAGGGCTAGACGAAATTATTACCCTTCAATTAAAGCATTCCAAATCAGTGCTTAGATTCACTATTATTTTTCATCCTACTGATACACAAAATCAAACGTTACTCTTTGAAGATGACACGCTGACCATTGAAACCATTCCCTTAGTGCATAAGATACCGTGCTGTGGTTTTCTATTTCGCGAAAAAATAAAACCCCACAGAATTGATAAGAAAAAATTACCACCAGGAATTTTATTGCAGCACATCGTCATGCTGAAATCCGGTAAAAATGTTATAGATGATCGCGGAACTCTATTGTATTTAAATGAAGAGTATACCCTCCCACCGCATCACTCTTTTTCCTACGCATATTGCTCTGACACTGCTTACACTGAAAAAATAACTGAACAAATTCGGGGTATAGACCTTTTATATCATGAAGCCACGTTCATGGAAGACGAAAAGGATAAAGCAGATGAAACAAAACATAGTACAGCCAGGCAAGCTGCCTTACAGGCTAAACAAGGTGAGGTGGGAAAGTTAATAATCGGGCACTTTTCAGCCCGCTATAAAGATTTGATGCCGCTGCTTGATGAAGCCCGCGCTGTTTTTCCTGAAACAGCTCTTGTAAGTGAAGGTGAAACCATTGACCTTGGGGTATGAGCCATCCCACTCTGGAGCAGAAGAAAAACAGACTCTTCATTATTCTATGCGGCATTTTTTTGACGAACGCATTGGTGGCAGAAATGATTGGCGTAAAAATATTTTCCGGTGAAAATACAGTTGGCCTTAATCCGGCTCATCTGAATATCCTTGGGTTTACCATGGATTTTAATTTGACTGCTGGCGCTGTCATTTGGCCCGTGGTCTTTATCACCTCAGATTTAATAAACGAATATTTTGGAAAGCCAGGCGTCAAACGCATCAGCTATTTAACGGCCGGTTTAATTGCCTATGCATTTGTTGTTATTTTTTTAACGATGAAGTTACCACCGGCACAATGGTGGCTGGAAGTCAATAGCAAGGATGCTGAAGGAAATTACTTCAACATGGAATTTGCTTTCAATAAAATTTTTGGACAAGGCCAGCGCATCATCATTGGGTCACTTGCTGCATTTCTTCTGGGTCAATTGGTAGATGTCTTTGTCTTTCAACAGCTACGAAAAATAACCGGCACAAAGATGCTTTGGCTTCGTGCCACGGGCTCAACACTCGTCTCACAGTTGATCGATAGTTTTGTAGTTTTATTTATTGCATTCTACGGCACATTTACCAACAACCAAATTGTAGCCATTGGCCTCACCAATTATATCTACAAGTTTGTTGTGGCCATTCTTCTTACACCCCTTATCTATGGCGGTCATTATATCATCGACCGGTATTTAGGAAAAGAAAATGCGAAAAATATTTCTGAAGAGGCCGCGCACCAGAGTGGCACATTTCTATGACCTTCGAAGGTTATCCAGCAGGATTGCAGTAGCCACTGCTGCATTGAGTGATTCCGCTTCTCCAAACCTTGGTATTGATATACGGTGATGAATAAAATGCTCAACGGAAGGCGATATCCCATGGGCTTCATTCCCGATAACAATTAAGCCACCTGGTTCAAATTTTACCTGATGCACATTCTGGCCTTGCAGAAAAGCACCATAAAGTGTTGCCTTGCTTTCCATCAAATAAGAAGTCAGCGAGGTATAAAAGACGTTGACCCTGCAAAAAGATCCCATTGATGCGCTGATAACCTTTGCGTTGTAGAAATCTGCCGATTGCTCTGACGCCACAATATTTCGTATTCCATACCAATCGGCAATCCGGATGATGGTACCCAAATTGCCGGGATCCCGGATATCATCTAACACCAAGGCATATTCGTTTGGCTGAAGTTTAGATGCCTGATTCACCTTCGTTCGAGCCACCGCAACAGCAGTTTCATTAGATTGGAAAGAGCCTAAACCAGATAATTCCTTCTCACTCACCTCAATAACTTCCACACTCTTGCCAATTTTATCTTTTCTATTCAGAATAAAATCCTGGGTGGCTACAACCGTTAAGACCTCGAAATCTGATCGTAGCAATTCCAAAACACTTTTGGCGCCTTCTACTACAAAGCATTGCTCCTCAACCCTGTATTTCTTTACTTGCAGGGATTTGATGAATTTAGTTTTTGCTTTTGAGATCATGTTAGCTTACTTCGGGAGGAAATATAAATATTTTATAATTGTCTGCGCACTGCCCTGGCTCCTCTCAGGGTGTCTTGCCACCAACTATCTTAAGGAAAACGAAAAACTCCTATATAGCCAGACCATAAAAGCACCTAAAGGTTTTTCAAAGGATGGCCTTTCGGATTTATATGTAAAAAAAGCGAACCGCAAGTTACTTGGTTTGCCCATTAATACACTCGTGAAGATGTACTATGCGGGAGTAAAACGGTATGACACGGATAAATTAAAAGCTAAGCGAAAGCAGAAAGAAACAAAATTTGACAAAAAAATAGCAAAGGTATCTTCACAAACTAAAAAGAATAACCTTGCCTTCCGGAAGCAAAAGAAATTAGATGCCATCGATAAAAAGATTAACAATGGCAATATACTCATGCAATGGGGCGAGCCCGTTTCTGTCTTTGACACAGCAGCCGTTATAGCCACCGAAAAAAAACTCGATACCTATCTCCAGTTAAATGGATATTTCCTTGGGAAAACGACCAGTAAAACCGGTGAATTCAAAAGAAGAGTTGGTGTTACCTATATCATCAGCCCGGGCACTCCTTACCATTATGATACCATTTTTTTTTCTATACAAGACAGCACGGTGCTTGCGTTAACGAAAAATGCTCAGCCTGAGAGCCTTATCAAAAAAGGCGATCGCTATAATCAAAACAAATTAAACCAGGAACGGGAACGAATTGATTTAATGCTAAAAGACAAAGGTTATTTTGATTTTAGCAGACAGTATATCGATTTTGAAGTCGATACTACTTACAAATCCGATCACAGCATTGCTTTACAAATTCTTATCCATAACCCTCCCAGACGAGATTATCATAAACAATTTACGATTGATTCGGTGGCGATGACTACTGATGCTAGTGTAAAAACATATGGAAACATCAAACGTCAAAGCAAAGTCTATCATAACATCACCTTCAGTTATTTTAAGGATAAGTACAGCAAAAAGATATTAAGCCAAAGGATTTTCATCAACAAAGACAGTTTGTATAGCCGAACAAAAACGTTTATCACCCAACGCCAACTGGCCAATCTCGATAATTTCAAATTTGTAAACATCAATTATGACACATCGGGTGGGCGCTTCATAGCCAACATATTTGCAAGCCCTCTTGATATGTATTCGCTTTCGAATGAAGTTGGAGTAAACGTAACGCAGGGTTTTCCTGGCCCATTCGTAAACTTAAGTCTAAAGAAAAGAAATCTATTCAGAGGACTGGAAATTGCAGAAATCAATGGGCGATTTGGATTTGAAGGTGTTGCTTCTGCCACGGAAGATAATAACGTATATAAAAGTACTGAGGCTAGTGTCAATGGCTCGCTCATCTTCCCGCGATTTCTTTTTCCCTTTAAGGAGAAATTGTTCTATAGATACGGTCAATACAATCCCCGCACAAAACTTACCTCAGGCTACACCTATTCAAATCGACCGGAATACAAACGAGGCATTACGAATGTGAGCGGCACCTATACCTGGGATATCAATCAACGTAAACAGTTTGCTTTTACAGCTGTTAACTTAAATGTTATCAACTCTAAACTTGAATCTGAATTCGAAAAACTGTTATTGAATTTGCAGGGGCAACAGGGCAATAATCTGATCAACGCCTTTAAAAAATCTTTCGTCAGCAGTATGATTTTCTCTATGACGTGGAATCCCACCAATTATGGCAATAGAGAAAAAGCATCCTACATTATCCGAACAACACTGGAGACAGGCGGTACCTTTCTGAATTTCTGGACGCCAAAGATTTTAGAAAAGGAAAACCTTGAAGTGTATAAGTTCCTGCGCTTCAGTCTTGATTTTCGCAGGAACGTAATACTTGACAAAAGTCGATCTCTTGCCTATCGCATCAATTCCGGAGTTGGCCTTCCGTATAGCCGGAACAATATCTTACCTTATGAAAAGAATTTTTTTGCCGGTGGAAGCAATAGTGTAAGAGCCTGGCGCCCAAGGCGACTTGGGGTAGGCTCACAACCACCCCCTCTTAGTTTAGACACCGCACGCAATGGAATATTCGACTACAGGTATGAACGGCCAGGTGAAATTTTGATAGAAGGAAGCATTGAACTGCGTCAAAAACTTTTTGGGTTTGTAAGCAGTGCTATCTTTATTGATGCCGGAAATGTATGGTCATTCAGACAGTTAAACGCTACAGTGCCATCACCTACTACACCTGAATGGACGGGCAATACAAAGTTTACAGCAAAAAGTTTTGTGTCGGAGATTGGCGTAGGTACCGGCTTTGGATTGCGTTTTGATTTTAGTTTTCTACTCCTTCGAATAGATGTCGGGGTCAAAGCCTGGGATCCGGCACGGGTAGGTGCCGATCGGTTTGTATTGGATAATCTGCGATTCTATAAACCTTACAGCAAAGACCGTGAACCAGTTATTTATAATGTAGGGATTGGGTATCCGTTCTAAATAAGATTCAAAGTTCAAGATTCAAAGTTTCGAAACTTTAAACTCGAAACTCGAAACTTTAAACTCGAAACTTTAATACCCCAACAACTTTTCCATCTCCGCTTTCACTTTGTCTGCGTTGGGCAGCATCATTCTTTCTAAATCAACATTTAGCGGAACCGCTGGAAGGTTAGCGGCACCAAAAGTCCAAACAGGAGCATCGAGATAACTGAAAAATTCTTTTGAAATTCTTCCGGCAAGAGATTCGGCAAAAGAGTTCAGCAGAGGCTCTTCGGTGAGCACAAAAGCACGGCCATGTTTCTTTACCGATCGTTCAATAGTTTCCCAATCTAACGGATAGAGTGTGCGCAAATCAATTATCTCAATTCTTCCTGCAAAAGATTTTGATGCCTCACGCGCCCAGTAAACGCCCATGCCATACGTAATAACAACGGCACTTTCGCCAGCTTGAATACGCTCTGCATTGGCTTCCAGGATAACGTTGGCTTTTCCCAAAGGAATTATATAATCACTATCAGGCTCAATCATTTTTGCTTCCAACGTTCCAGGTACTTTGCTCCAATACAAACCTTTATGCTCGAGCATCACCACGGGGTTTGGATCATAGAAAGCTGCCTTCATCAAGCCTTTCATATCGGCAGCGTTGCAAGGATAGACAACTTTAATTCCACGTATGTTCAACAATGTTGACTCAATACTTCCGGAGTGATACGGACCGCCTCCACCATACGCACCAATGGGCACACGGATCAATGCTTGAATCGGAAATCTTCCTTTCGTCAAATAGCAGCTTTTAGAAAGTTCTTCCACCAACTGATTCATTCCCGGCCAGATATAATCGGCAAACTGGATTTCAACAATGGGCTTTGCCCCTACTGCGGACATGCCCGCTGTTGACCCCACAATATAAGCTTCTTGAATCGGAGTATTGAAAACACGATCATCTCCATATTTTTGAGCAAGCGTAGCCGCTTCGCGAAAAACACCACCCAATCTTCCACCTACATCTTGCCCATAAAACAAGGCCTCGCCATGCAGCTTCAAAATTTCTTCTACCGCATGAAGCGCAGCATCTACCATCACCACTTTTTCACCTTTCTTTGGCGAACGAACTCCTACTTCTTTGGTGATAGGTGTTGGCACGAATTCATGAGAATCAAAATCATTTACATCTGGATCAGGTGATCCGATGGCTTTCGTATAATCGTTCAACACTTTATCATCTGCCCGACTTTGAATTTCATGTAATGATTTTTTTGTTTCGCCATTCGCCAAAAGAAATTTTTCCAGTTTATAAAAAGGATCATCTTTTGCTTGAAGATTTAAATTATCACCACGGTACCATTCTTTCCGGACTCCTGAAGTGTGATGGCCCAGCAAGGGACATGTGGCATGGACTAACATTGGACAACGTTTATCTCTTACATACGCAAAAGCTTTCTGCAAGCCCTCATAGCTATTGATAAAATCAGATCCATCTACCCGCATCCGCTCCATGCCCTTGAACCCCGCTGCATATTCATAAGCATCCATAGCCCGCATCTCATTACCGGTAGCAGATATTCCCCAATCATTATCCTGAATCAAATAAAGTATGGGGAGCTTTTTTAATACCGCCATTTGAAAGGCCTCTGCCACTTCACCTTCCGTCACAGAGCCGTCTCCCATTGAGCACAGGACAATAGGTTTGATTTTTTCGTTCAACAGATTCTGCGATTCGAGATATGCAATTCCATGCGCCATACCCGTAGCAGGAATGGCCTGCATGCCTGTGGCCGAACTTTGATGAGGAATTATGGGAAGGCCTTCTCGCTTTAATGAGGGATGTCCGTAATAGGTTCTTCCACCTGAAAATGGATCATCGCGCTTGGCCATAAGCTGGAGCATAAGCTCATGCGGCTCCAGCCCGATTGCCAGCAACATGGATTCATCGCGATAATAAAGCGAAGCATAATCAGACGATGTCAACTGGAACCCTGCGGCAAGTTGTATGGCCTCGTGCCCACGCGATGTGCTGTGAACATATTTACTGCACACATCCCTGTTTTCTTCATAAAGTTCAGCCATGCTCCTAGAGGTGCACATCATCTCAAACGCTCTTAGAAGAACAGAATGATTGACCCTTGTTGATTGTACAGATTGCTTCTTTCCTGTCACCTTATTCTTACGTTTTGAAAAGTTCAAATATAAGGATTTATAAAAGCTAACTCATTTTTCAAAATGTGACACTGGCAGCCCATGGAATGAAAATCTATTTTGCATTTCTTACGAGATAAATTATAAAAATGATTCCTTAATTCCACGAATGGCAATAGTATATCGTTACGCTTTTACTATTTTTCAATCCTAACCTGTTCATCATGAAAAGACCCTACCTTCTACTTTCATTGCTTCTTTATTTACCGTTAAACTGCCTTTCACAAGCCGACTATTT
>JANOLM010000428.1:0-6426 GCA_031419815.1 Bacteroidia bacterium | reverse complement strand
TTATTCATGGAAACGATTTGCCCTAATAATTCCGAGGCAAACCGATGACCATCTGGTTCAGGAACAAAACGCGCTTCCGACTTTATTGCATCTCCCTGCAGGGCAAGTACATTATCAATTCCTAAAAACTGTAAATCAATCAACGCATTCTCTGTCTCCTCTTTACTAAACCCACCACAAATAATATGTGGCACTGTATCTACCTTGTAATGGTTTTGAATAGCAGCACAAATCCCAACTGTCCCCGGGCGTTTACGTGTAGAGCGTTTTTCAAGTAAACCATTTTCCTTTTTTTTGTACACATATTCCTCGCGGTGGTAGGTAACATCAATAAACGGAGGTTTAAATTCCATCAAGGGATCCATGTTATCAAACAGCGATCGAATGTTCTCTCCTTTTAATGGAGGGAGTATTTCAATACTAAAAAGTGTTTTGCCGTTGGCGTTTTTTATATGTTCTGTTACTTTCATTTTAAAGTGTTACTGTTTTTAAGTGTTAGGGTGTTGATGTGTTGAAGTTTTGAAGTGGTTAAGTGCTGAGGTGCTGAGGTATTGAGGTGGTTTCGTTACTTCAATACATTAACACTTCGGCACTTTTGCACTTTTAATTCCTTGTATTCAAATACTTAATAAGGCCTAGACCCAGTGCTTTTACTTCTTCTGCTAAATTTTGCAATGATTGAACTTGTTCTGCTGGAAGATACTCCAGATCAAGAGCTACATACAGTATACTTTTTACCTCAGAGGCAGAAGATGTGGAGATTTCTAAAAAGCGAACAAATTCTTTCTTACTAAAACGTCCAAAGCCTTCAGCAATATTGCTCATGGAAGACACAGAGGCTCTTCTTATTTGACTTTTAGCATCATAATCTTTTGAGAAATCGCCCTTATTGGTGGCTTTATAGATTTCCCTTACCAAAAGACGGGCTTTCTGCCAGCATATCAAATCTTCAAACTTGTCTACCTTGGCCATATTTAAGTGCTTATGCGTTAGAGTTTGCGTGTTAAGGTGTTAACGTGCCGAAGTCGTGCCATTCACTTTAACACTCCAAAACTTTAACACCTCAGCACTTTTCAAATGTCATAACTTAAATTGGGACTCAGCCATCTCTCAGTTTCTTCAACGGGCATTCCCTTCCTTACAGAATACTCAATGACTTGATCTTTCTCAATCTTTCCCAGGCCAAAATATTTAGATTCTGCATTTGAGAAATAGTAACCACTTACGGAGGATGCCGGATACATGGCAAAAGATTCGGTCAATTTGATACCAGTTGTTTTTTCGGCATCTAGAAGTTCAAAAATAGTACGCTTCTCTGTATGATCAGGACAAGCAGGATATCCTGGTGCAGGCCTTATTCCATCATACTCTTCTTTAATCATTTGATCGTTACTCAAGGTTTCACCAGAAGCATATCCCCAAAACTCTCTTCTCACTTTTGCATGCAAGCATTCTGCGAAGCCTTCAGCCAAACGATCTGCCAATGCTTTTACCATAATGTCGGAATAGTCATCTTGCTGCACTTTATATTCTTCCAAAATCTTTTCAATCCCCACGCCTGTCGTTACAGCAAACATGCCGATATAATCCTGCTTACCACTTGACTTTGGCGCTATGAAATCAGACAAACAAAAATTAGGAAGGTTTTGAGCTTTCTTATTTTGCTGCCGCAGAAAATGAAGCTTTGCAAATTCTTTGTCATCTTGATAGAGTATGACATCATCATGATCATTACTATTTGCCTGATAAAAGGCAAATACACCGTTTGCATGCAACCTCTTTTCAGAGATAATCTTGTTTAGCATCACTTGGGCATCTTCAAAAAGTTTTTTTGCCTCTACTCCAACAATACTGTCATCGAAAATGCCGGGATAACGCCCTGCTAACATCCAAGTCTGGAAGAATGGAGTCCAATCAATGTATTCCCTTATTTCAGACAATGGAAAGTCAAGCAAAATTTTCTTTCCAAGAAAGGCGGGCTTGTAAGGCACAAACTTATCCCAATCAATCTTCACTTTATTTTTACGGGCTTCCGGCAATTTTATATAATTTTTTTCTTGTTGTCTGTTCTCGTGATCCTTGCGCATTTTAGTATATTCCAACTTCATCTTTGCCTGAAAGTTCGCACGTGTTTTAGGGTTAATTAATTCACTGGCCACCGGCACTGAACGTGAAGCATCAAGCACATGTACAACTGGCCCCGAGTAGACCGGATCAATCTTAACAGCCGTGTGTATTCGCGAGGTGGTTGCACCGCCTATCAATAAAGGCAATACCATTTTCTCCCGCTCCATCTCTTTGGCAAAATGTACCATCTCATCTAACGAAGGAGTAATCAACCCACTTAATCCAATAACATCCACATTCTCCCGCCTGGCTGCTTCCAGAATTTTTTCGGCAGGCACCATTACACCAAGGTCGATCACATCATAGTTATTACAAGCCAGCACAACCCCAACAATATTTTTTCCTATGTCATGTACATCCCCTTTTACGGTGGCCAATAATATCTTCGGAGCCGCCTGGCCAGTATTACCAGTGCGTCTTTTCTCTTCCTCCAAAAATGGTGTGAGGTAGGCCACAGACTTTTTCATCACTCGGGCGCTCTTCACCACCTGAGGCAAAAACATTTTACCTGCTCCAAATAGATCACCTACTACATTCATCCCAGCCATTAAAGGACCTTCAATAACGTTTAATGGCTTACCATACTTCAAACGTGCTTCCTCTGTGTCTGCATCTACAAAATCAATGATCCCTTTTACCAGGGAATGAGTAATCCTTTCCTCTACAGTTCCATTTCGCCACTCATCATCCACTTCCTTTTTCTTTGCTGATCCTTTAACAGTATCAGCAAATTCGAGGAGTCTTTCAGTAGCGTCATCCCTCCGGTTCAGCAAAACATCTTCAACTCGTTCCAGAAGATCCTTCGGAATTTCATCGTATACTTCCAGCATAGTAGGATTTACAATGCCCATGTCCATGCCATTTTGAATTGCATGATAAAGAAAAACCGAGTGCATGGCTTCTCTCACTTTCTGGTTTCCGCGAAAGCTGAAAGAAACATTGCTTACCCCACCGCTAACGTGGGCATGTGGAAGGTTTTCACGAATCCACTTTGCCGCTTTAAAAAAATCGAGCGCATAATTTCTGTGCTCTTCTATACCAGTAGCAACCGGAAAAATATTGGGATCGAAAATAATATCCTGAGGTGTAAAGTGAACTTCATTAACCAAAATATCATAAGCCCGCTTACAAATATCAATTCTTCGCTGGTAGGTATCGGCCTGACCATCTTCATCAAAAGCCATCACCACGGTGGCTGCTCCGTAACGCTTCACCAGTTTAGCCTGACGTTTGAACTCCTCAACTCCACCTTTCATACTGATGGAATTGACAATTCCTTTTCCCTGAATACATTTTAAGCCTGCTTCAATTACCTCCCACTTTGAAGAATCAATCATCACTGGTATCCGTGAAATCTCAGGCTCTGATGCCATTAAATTTAAATATCTTACCATAGCAGCCTTGGAATCAAGCATACCCTCATCCATGTTCACGTCAATGACCTGAGCCCCACCCCTCACTTGATCAAGGGCAACCTCCAAAGCTTCATCAAACTTATCCTCCTTTATAAACTTTAAAAATTTTGCAGAACCAGTAACATTGGTGCGCTCGCCAATATTGACAAAGTTGGAGTTAGCCGTAAGAACTACTGACTCTAGACCACTTAACTTTAAAAACTCAGACATGAACCACCACCTCCCTTGGTTTAAACTTACTTGCCACTTCGGCAATTTTCTTGATGTGATCTGGGGTAGTTCCACAACATCCGCCAACAATATTGACCAATCCTTCTTTTAAAAACTCTTCAATTTGTATAGCCATTTCTTCAGGGCTTTGATCGTAATGCCCAAATTCATTCGGCAAACCTGCATTAGGATAAGCACTAACAAAGAAAGGGGCTTGCTCATTTAGTATTTGCAAATACGGACGCAACTGTTTGGCTCCAAGGGCGCAATTCAGGCCAATACTAAGAAGTGGAACGTGCGAAACAGAAATCAAAAAAGCATCAGTGGTTTGACCGGATAATGTTCTCCCACTTGCATCGGTGATGGTGCCCGAAACCATTATAGGGACTTCTTTCCCGATCTCCTCAAAAAGTTCCTGAATGGCAAAGAGGCAAGCCTTAGCGTTGAGGGTGTCAAAAATAGTTTCAACTAATAATAGATCAGCACCACCTTCCAAAAGTCCTAACGCTTGTTCTTTGTAAGCAATCCTAAGCTCATCAAATGTTACAGCGCGGTATCCAGGATTATTTACATCCGGTGATAAGGATAGTGTGCGGTTAGTTGGGCCTAAGGCACCAGCAACAAACCGAGGTTTTGAAGAATCCTTTTTTGAAAACTCATCAGCAACTTCTCTGGCAATTTTAGCGGACTGAAAATTGAGTTCGTATGCAATACTTTCCAGATGATAATCCGCTTGAGCGATTGTTGTACTGCTGAATGTATTTGTCTCAATAATATCGGCACCAGCCTCGAAGTATTGACGATGGATGTCTTTAATGATATCCGGACGTGTAATGGACAATAGATCGTTATTGCCTTTTACCAAATAAGCATGATCCTTAAACCTCTCACCCCTGAAGTCTGCTTCTTCAAGAGGATGCCGTTGGATCATAGTACCCATAGCTCCGTCTAATACGAGTATGCGTTCTTTTAAAATGTCTTGAATTTTCACTCTTTCCTGAATTAAAATTTTGTGCTATTCAGAAAGAGCCATATTAAGATTGGCCGCTTATCTTTTCCACTCCCGATAAATATCGGGATGGAGGGAGTTAGCACAACATACCGAATGTTTGGCACAAGTTGCTAAGACGTCATCGGGCCCAATCCCTCAGTCTTTCTGAATAAGCAGTACAAAGAAAACGAATAAAGTTGAACTGGCAAAAGTTTTATCTCAAGCGATATCCGAAACGCAGATCAAGGACAGGGCCTAAGGCTATCCGCCTTGATTCAATGGGACTATACCCAGAGTTTAAGTTATCAGCGCCAAATAAAATTGAGCCTGGCCTTCCCAAATCTGGTTTAATGTAGTTAACGAAGCGCAAGGCCAATCCAAAATTAAAGTCAACAATAAATTTGTTGAAGTAAATTACATAGCCATTCTTCAAGGAGAACCCCGCTTCACGGTACTTCATCTGATAGGAGTATTTTCTGGAATACAAAATCGCACAGTCAAGATCGAAGCATTCGGTCACTGTTTCCTGTCTGCCGAAATTAATAAAATTGGCATAGGGTTCAATGCTGTAATAATTGATTCGATTCTGGTTCATATCCGGCTGGAGGTAATAGCGCAATTCAGTTTTAAGCTTTACCCCACGCTTATTTTCAAATTTGGGATTGTGAGCCCGATGATTAAATACATATCCTACATCAGCTTGAAACGTTAGTCTTCTGGATAGTTTAAACTCATATGCTACTTGCATAGATGGATAAAAAAATAAAGGATGCACGACACTTAGTTTAATCACTTGTTGGGGAACGAGATAATTATACTCATCCGGAGGTTTTAGCTTAAGTGTATCCTGAGAAAAGGAAATTAATGAGGCGAGAAGGAATAAGAAGGAAAGGAAACCCGGTAATCTGCTCTGCTTATAACTCTGCACGTTGCACCGGTATTTTGCTTATTAGCTGAACCGTTTTCTTTTGGCAATCATATGTGTACTGAAAAATACCATCATCACCTGTAAGTGTAAGCATACCCTGACGGGCTATAACATCGTATGCTTTAACATCTTTTATTTCCTTCAACACAGAAATGGATGCCGGATTAGAAACATCTAACATTGAAAAGCCATAGTCGCCTTCGCATACAAAAAGACAACTTCCATCAATACCCAATCCTCCTGGAGATTTCATTGGGTAGTTTGCTATCAATACAGGATTATAAGGGTCTGTGATGTTAATTATTTCAAGTGCATTTATCCCCTGCCTGCAAGCACCTCCGGTGGACCGAAGTGTAACATAGGCTGTAGTACCTTGCACAACCACAGGATCGCATGCGAAAATATGGGTGTACCTAAAGATAAATTCAGGAGTGGCAGGCTTGCTTATCGAATAGATATACATCGCATCGCTAGCTCCCAGATAAAGATATTCGCCTTTGGCAAATATCGTCTCCAACCCAAACGACACAGGAACATCGTTTATTTTTTTAAACTCACTCTGATTAATTTCAAATACCTGAATGGTTGAATTACCGACTACATACAAATAATTATTTTTTATGGCGAATCTCGTGAGGGAACCTCCTTGCCCAACCGCGTCACTTGAAGATGAATCACCATTTTCACAGGCTGAAATCAATCCTAAAATCAATATCCACAGGAAGTTAGAACGCATAACAATCCGGATTTTTAAG
>JANOLM010000427.1:0-3428 GCA_031419815.1 Bacteroidia bacterium | reverse complement strand
GTGGCTAAGGAAATGGTTCGTGTTACCCGCAAAGGGGGAAGAATAGTGATGGGAAACTGGATACCGGGAGATCCTACTCTGGTAGCGCAAATACTAAAAATTAGTTCTTCCTATACACCACCACCGCCTGAGGGCTTCATTAGCCCTATGTTGTGGGGTGTAGAAAACAATGTTAGAGAACGCTTTGAAAATGCCGGCATAGCAAAACAAAATATATCATTCGTCAGAGATACTTTTACATTTAGCGCTCCATATTCACCAACAGAACTCGTGAGCAATTTTAAAAACTACTACGGACCCACTATGAATGCTTTTGAAGCTGCTGAAAAGAATGGTAAGGCTTCGGAGTTGCAGCACGAATTAGAAGTTTTGTTTAACAGTCAAAACAAAAGTACTACGGCTAATACTACTTCCATACCAGCCACTTTCTTAAGGGTAACGGTTATACGCTGAGCATACATAACATTGGAGCGAATGCAAAAGGGTGAGCAAAGCATGCAAGTGTTCAGACTCTCCAACTTAGACGACTCTTTCATATTGATTGAGTGCGTTTCCGTTGGACAATAATTTAATTATGAGTCTGGGACAACTTTTCGGCTATCGTAGGACATTTGGACTTGGTATTCAATGGCGGAACCGCACGGTTGGTAATCGAGTAGACGGCCTCGCCAGTTTGTAACTGACGAGGTTCGCCTCTCACATTTATCTGCCGAAGCCTCGCGTACAAAAGTTGTCAAAAAATTGAGGCGTTTAAAAAGCTTTTAAAACCGGACAAATATTGATACATGTTCAGTTTTTAAGTGATAATTGAGCATAAAGTGTAATATGTCCAGTTATTGACTAAAAACTGTACATGTTGTGATTTTTGTCGAGGCTAAAATTTTGAGTCCTAAAAAAGAAGGCAAGGAGATATACTACCTCAACGATGATCTAATACGTATCCTGGAAGGATAACAAGCAATTGAAAGAATTTGATGTACCCGTTCTTTTCTCAAGGTGATTTTACTGAAGGCTAGCGGATGAAGAGAGGGAAATCTTCCAAAAGCAGGGATTGTTCATAAGCCTGTTGACAACCGGTGGATAAGTAACGTTCCACGATTGTTCCACGAATACCCTATAACTGTATATTTGCAGTCCCCAAGCCCAATTTCTATCCCGATCGTTAATTGGGTAGGAACGGAATTTGGTGATCTTTAATAAATTATTTGGAAAAAGGATGGGTAAAATTATTGCGATAGCGAACCAAAAAGGAGGTGTTGGCAAAACCACATCAGCCATTAACCTGGCCGCAAGTTTGGCGGTGTTGGAGTACAAGACCTTATTGGTAGATGCTGATCCCCAGGCAAATTCTACCTCGGGCCTGGGCATGAATCCTAAGGAAGTAAAAGTTAGCATTTATGAGTGCATGGTGGACGGGGTTCATCCCCGGGAGGCTATTGTAAAGAATGATCTTGCTTTTTTAAATATCCTTCCCTCGCACATTGACTTGGTGGGAGCCGAGGTAGAAATGGTAAACATTGAACGCAGAGAAGAAAAAATGCGCGATGCACTTTACAAAATCAAGAATGATTATGATTTTATCATAATTGATTGTTCTCCTTCTTTGGGTTTGATCACCATCAATTCTCTTACAGCAGCAGATTCGTTAATCATTCCTGTTCAGTGCGAATACTTTGCACTTGAAGGTTTGGGTAAACTTCTGAATACCATTAAAATTATTCAGACGAGACTTAATCCTAACCTTGAGATTGAAGGTATACTTCTTACCCTTTATGATTCCAGAACTTCATTGGGCAATCAGGTGGTGGAAGAAGTGCGCACGCATTTTAAAAGTATTGCTTTCAAAACAATAGTACCTCGTAATGTTAAATTGAGCGAAGCACCAAGTTTTGGATTGCCGGTTATTGTGCATGATGCTGAAAGCAAAGGCGCTATCAGTTACCTTAACCTGGCGCATGAGATTTTAGATAAAAACGGAATGTCGAAATGAGTAAAAAGATAGCATTGGGCAGAGGATTAAAATCTCTTTTAAGTGATACACCAGAGTCTGACAGATTAGATGAAACTACACCTGCCTCCTCATCTGGTGGCATGTCGGAAATATTAATTGGCGAAATTGAAGTAAACCCTTTTCAGCCACGCCAACATTTTGACCAGGAGGCATTAAAGGAGTTGGCAGAGTCTATTAAAATACACGGTATCATTCAGCCGATCACCGTGCGTAAACTTGCCCGCAATCAATATCAATTAATTTCTGGTGAAAGGCGTTATCAAGCCTCAAAACTTGCGGGGTTAAAATCAATACCAGCGTATGTGCGGTCTGCCAACGACCAGCAGATGCTGGAGATGGCATTGATCGAAAACATACAGCGCGAAAATCTTAACCCGATTGAGATTTCATTAAGTTATCAGCGGCTCATTACCGAATGTAACCTAAAGCAAGAGGAACTTGGTGAACGTGTTGGTAAAAACAGATCCACTGTAACCAACTACCTGCGCCTGTTAAAGCTTCCGCCCGACATTCAAATTGCGCTGCGCGACAACAGACTTTCTATGGGCCATGCCCGTGCTATCATCAGTATCGAAAATTCCGAATCGCAGCTTTATATTTTTAAAAAGATAATTTCCGAAGATCTTTCGGTAAGAAAAGTAGAGGAATTAACACGGCAACTTGCTGCAGACAAAGGAGAATCCTCCTCTTCAAAACCCACAAACGGAATCACTCCTGCTGCAAAAGAAATTTCTCAGCTTCAAGCAAAGCTATCCTCTCACTTTGGCACGAAAGTTAATGTAAAGAGCGATGGCACAAGAGGCGAGATAAGAATTCCATTCCTTTCGGTGGAGGATCTCAACCGCGTGCTGGATATTCTGAAATTCTAGGTCATGTTTTTACGATACTCCATTTTAGTATTTCTTTTATGTTGTGGCATACGGGGTTTTACGCAAATACCGGTTGGAGAATTTGATACCGTTAAAACTGCCATACCCGACACACTCCCCGTTTACAAGGGCAAGAGAGTGGTTACAATAGAAAGTTACGCCAAGCGGTTTGACCCCAGAAAGGCTCTACTCTACTCGGCTGTATTTCCTGGAGCAGGCCAAGCGTACAATAAAAAATACTGGAAACTACCACTTGTTTATGGGGGCTTTGCTGGTGGCGTTTTCGTGATTAGATTCTACCAGGGAGAGTATGTAAGATATAAGAATGAACTCTTTAACATTCTGAATGAACCAACCAAGAAAACAGTTTTCACAGAAGATCAATTAAGGAGTGCAATTAACTCCAATAGAAGGCAGCGCGATTTTTTTTGTGCCATCACCGGTCTATGGTATATCCTGCAAATGGTGGACGCCCACGTTGATGCGCATTTAAAAGAATTTGACCTCAACCCACAGTTACAGGTAAGGTTAGAGCCTTCCATGAATAG
>JANOLM010000426.1:0-2507 GCA_031419815.1 Bacteroidia bacterium | reverse complement strand
CCCACACCGAAATAAAAGTTGCCTGCACAACCTCCTCCGCCTCATCTCTGTCGCTTAGAAAAGAGTGGGCGTAACTGCAAAGTGGTTTGTAAAAGGTCTTAAATATCATTTCAAAAGCATTTTCCTTGCCCTCCTTTAGCGCCAAATACATGTGCTGTTCTTGTAAATCCACTGCCTACGATTATAATTCAGTGCAATTTACGGTTTTCGGGCTTCGAGGTTATGACAACTGGAAGAAGTTTTACCCCTAAGGGTGGGAGGGGAAATAGTTTTTGGTGGACTCAGACGCAAACAAGTGAATCAAACCAACACATCTAAAGTCAATCCTCAAACATCCGTTCCAATCCAACAGTTTTTTATTTTTTATATTTGTAAAAATGAACTTGAAAAATGAATTACAAAGTATCATTTCAGGAACTGGCGAAAATTCAACAAGAAATCTTATTGAAGCAGCAGCCCACCACCTTGGAAAAAGCAAGACAGCAGGTAGAAACCCTCAAGAAATCGAGCTCTCAAAAGATCAGGAAACAGCGCAGCTGACAGGTTGGATTGAGGAATCTGGATTATGGTTCAAAGAGATTGATGAGAGCCGTTACATAGCCCGAGGAGCTGAACAACGCGTTTACTTGGATAAAGACCCAAGGTTTGTCATAAAGTTAAATGATTCAATTTTTTATGCATACTGGATTGATTACTTCCACAGCCTATTAATTCATAATTTTTTATTTCCTCAGACCGCCTATGAATTAATTGGCTTTTACGCGGAGACCAATCTTTTGCATGCGGTGGTAAAGCAACTGTTTATTGAAATAACAGAACCAACTGATCCGGTAGCCATAAAAGAGTTTCTGTCTGTAAACGGATTTGAAGTAAAGCGGAACAATGACTACTTTAATCCGACTCTTGGAATCATCTTGGAAGATTTACATGATGAAAATGTATTGACAAACAAGGGCGCTTTGTTCTTCATTGACACGATCTTTTATTTAAAGCCTTCCTTTTTTACAGAATCCCAATCTCGAAGCTAATAACAGGCCCATTACCTCAAATTAAATTGATTAGTTAAGAATGCATCCGTCAAAGTCTTTTACCACATTACTTGTGTCCCTTCTTCTGGATGTCGGGTCAAATATTATTCATCGCATTGTTGGCAGCGTTGCATGTGCTCGGCATGACATTTTGTGGTTCAGCTTGTGGTCGGTTTTCACCGCACCACGTTGATATGAAGTTTAATTCAAAGAATAGCTAACCCAAACCAATGACAAAAGGCTAAATGAATGCTGGGTCAAATATTATTCATCGCATTGTTGGGCAGCGTTGCATGTGCCCGGCATGACATTTAAGCTTGTGGTTGGTGTCACACGTTACAATAGACGTTATAAATAGTATCTTTAAAAGTTAGTGGATTGTAAGTTACTATTTTGATGACATGAAAATTAGCTATCTATCTCGAAGAGTAATACTCACAATAAGTCTACTTATTCCTTCGGTGATCCTATTTGGATTACAGCCCGCTGTTGTAATTACACTGAAGCCAGGTGGCATGGTATTGATGACCGATTCAATCCAAAAGGCTATTGATAAATGTGCGTTACTGGGTGGCGGCACAGTCCTATTCCCCGAAGGACTATACCTTTCTGGCGGCTTAGAATTAAAAAGTTATGTTACGTTGCAACTTGAAAAGGGGGCATTGCTTCAGGGCAGTGATCAATACGCGGATTATAAGAATGATGCTTTTATTTTTGGGAAGGACCTCACAAATATTACTATACGAGGCCAAGGCATTATTGATGGCGTGGATTGTTACAACCCCAATGGTGAAGAAGGATTTCGCGGCCCGCATTGCATCCGGCTCATCAATTGCAAAAAACTAAACATCCAAGGCATTACCATCAAGAACTCTGCAAACTGGGCATTAAACTTCAGGTACTGCGATGAAGCCATTATAGAAAATGTATCTATACGCGCAGGCCACGATGGTCTGCATACGCGGTTCTGCAGTAACTTCAAGGTAAGTGGCTGCGACTTCCGAACGGGCGATGATGCCTTTGCAGGAAACGACAACCGCGATTTTGTAATCACAGATTGTAAAATCAATACCTCATGCAATGGATTCAGATTTGGGTGTGAGAATTTTAAATTAGAGCGATGCAAATTTTGGGGACCCGGAGAGTACATCCACAAAATCCAGAAGCGCAGCAATATGCTTTCTGCCTTTGTTCACTTTTCGCCAAAGATGAGAATTCACAAATTAAGAGTGGGAACTGGCAAATCAGCGATGTAACAATTGAAAACGTAGACCATGTATACATGTACAATTTTGAAAGCGGCCTTTGGCAAACAGGACAACCCGTAACATCAATCCAGTTCGAAAGAATAAAAGCTACGGGCGTTCTCAGCGCATTCAACGTAACCGGAGATGCCGGACAACAATTTAACCTGAGCGTTCGGAATTCCTCCTTTAGTTTTAGGGAAGGCTCAGTCTACGAGGCAAAGACATTTGAAGG
>JANOLM010000425.1:0-4407 GCA_031419815.1 Bacteroidia bacterium | reverse complement strand
CATCTTTACCAACTAGCAATTTGTCCAGGTCGTATTCAAATAGCTCAGCATCTTCTCCGTTTTCAGCTTTTCGCACTGTACGATTGGCTTTGCGCTCAGTCATACTTTGAATGATAAAGTCAAGACTGAACTCTTTGAAGCTTTTCGATTTAATTTCTTTGGTGGTGGCATCGATGGTTAGAAAGTATGTTCCTTTAACACTGTACGTTCCTTTTTCGGAATAAAACCCAGCACATACTAACCGTTTATCATCCAAGATTTCTATTTGCATATCGCTGAGAAACCGATCTTCCTGTGCCACAGGATATTGTACAAGCGTCTTGCCTTCATTACGGCATGCCAGTATTTCATAACTATAATTAGGCTGACCTTTACGTTTACTTTTCCGCCTTTCCTTATAGATCAATCCCAATAAATAGACGTTTCCAGAATTGTCTACCCGGAAAGACTCTACATCAAATAAGTCGTCTCTATACGGAAGAGTGATATTCCTTTGCCAGATTGATTTCATTTGGTCATCTAAAACGTTGAATCCAAATACTTCGGGCTCGCCTTTGGTGTAGGGCAGATTATAAAACACCAAAACTTTTGAGCTGTCGCGAGAAATGCGAAAATTAAAGTCACCACGATTGGAGTTGGATTTCCCCGAATAGTCGATCTCTCCTAACTTCAGCATGTCTGTTTTAGGCTGAAGTGTACTTTTATCTATTTCACGAACAAAGAGAATATTCTTTCTTACGTTTAAATCCGGATACGAATAGAAAATATAAAGCTTATTGTTGAGATGAAGCAGATGCTGCACTTCGCGCGGATTACCTCCTTCTCTAATTTCCAGGTCAAATGACCGAGTAGGCACAAAATCATTCGAATAATGTTGCAGCGTAAAAGTGTTGCTGCCCAATAGTGAACTTCTATAACGACCATTTATAGCATAAATTCCGGAAGCATCAAATCCAATGATATCTTCAAGTGAAGATTTCCGGGATGCACTAAATTCTTTTCCCCACTTCACCGAAAAATTTAGCTCTTGGCAAAGTGCGTGCTGGCAGGTGATTAATAATCCCAGATAGAAAAGTAGTTTAACCGTCATAATACTAAGTTAGGTTATGTAAAGAGGAAAGCTATAGGTGGAGCAAAAGTAGTTATGCCATTTTCTGCTTTCCAAAAATGATACCTTTAACTCACTTATTTAGCGGATTTTTCCTGCTGGAAAATTCAAATCTGACTCAAGGCATTCCATACAATTTCGGTATTGGAAATAAACTGCTGTCAATTCCCGGAATCACTTTTAAAGCATTTTCATAATATACTTTTCGTAATACAGAATCGGGGAGGGCAAGTCCGTACATTTTCCAGTGAGCATGACGCTTTCTGTAATAGTCAAAGTATTCATCATCGGTCTCTAGCACACGGAAGTAAGTATAATACTCTTCTTTTTTGTACGTGTCCTTTCCCATCAATACTCTGTCCTGATGGCGAATCATCCAGGCGCGGGCAAAGCGCGGCTGTCTGCCTAACTCTGCCAACACAGCTCCTAGCTCTGTATAAACATTCGGCAATTCATCAAATAATTTACCCAATCTTTCAAGGTCATTTCCAAACCATCCCAGATGGGCGTCAATAAATTTTGTTTCAGGATGTTTACGAAAAACATGATGTTGTTCGCCAATGATCTGTTCGAAGGTTGGATACTCTTCAGGAGAGCGATAGCGGTCAGGCTCTTGCTTAAGCTCCAACCACCGCTCGTTACTTTTGTCTTTTGAATTCCAAAATGAATTGGGTTCTGCGGAATGAATCAGTACCGGTATTCCCAATTCACCGCACTTTGCCCAGATTGGATCGAGCCGCGGATCATCTATGGCAATCCTATTTCCGTTATTGTCTTTATCTGTCAGCCCCAAACCCTTATACACTTTTAATCCTTTGACTCCTTGCTTTACGGCTTCCTCCATCATGCTTAAGGTTTCATTGGGCCATCCGGCATCATCTAAATTTTCAAAGTTGATGTTTAGAAAGAGTACAAACCGTTTGGGGTGATTGTTCTTCACATTGTCTAGTGACCAGTCTAAATACTTTCCGCGAAAGCCACTCAGGTTAACCATCACACCCATATTCAGCGAATCCATTTCTACTACCAACTTGTCCAGGTCTTGCACTGGCATTGTCCATTGATGATTGTGAACGTCAATGAAAGGAAACTTGGAATGCGTAAGTAAATGTTGCGGGACTTTTAAAGTAGAGATTGGTTCATACTCTTCCACATCCATGACATTGAGCCGATATTGGATTTTGCCAATACTCCAATAAGTGACTCCAAGAAATACGAGAACAGCAATGGGTAATAACACCCATTTCTTTTTAGAGAATGCCATGGAAACTAATTTTTATTGGAGAGTGATAGGCACGCTGATCAATGTTTTGTCCCAGATAATATCCATCTTTACTCCAGTAGAATTGCTGCCAAAATTTATCATTAACTGCTCAGTTTCAGGAGCCGTTTCAACGGGAAGGTCAACCTTAACAACATCCAATGAGACGTTGGGTTCGCTAACTGCTAAGAAAACGCCAACTTCACTATTGAGAGAAATCTGAAAAGAATTAGCCCCTGGCACGGCATACATGCGGTAGGTGCCAGCATTGATTGGCTTGCCTGCAAAGTTTATGTTTTTACTAAAAGTTATTTCCGTAGCTGCGTTGGCGCCAAGTCTCCAATATTTGCCATATGGTTGTAGAGCACCGTCTTTCTCCTCACCAAAAATAAGCCTTCCCTTCTTATAAGGCTGGCTATACGTAACCGTAATATCAAGTCCTTGATCACTAAAAGTTGTAGTCTTGCCGGGGCTTTTGGGAAACAGTAGGTTATAAAGCACGAAGCCAATTAGGGCGAGTACTATTACACCTATGCTGATAAAGATTTTCTTTTTCATAATGGTTTTAGTTTTTACAGCGTGTAATATACATACTAAATTCTTCTGGCAATATTTGCAACTCTTTAGTAAATCAAATGGTTTAGATATAATTCACGTAAAAATATAGTATAAAATGAAAACCCAAACCGGAACAAATGTGGATAACAAAGAACTTTTTGTGAAAATGGTAGTGAGTGCATGGGAAACTCACAACGCAAGAGTTACTAAACTTTTGAATTCACTTACAGATGAGCAACTCTTAACTGAAACTGCTCCAGGAAGAAACAGGGGTATTTACCTGATCGGGCATCTTACTTCTGTAAGCGATGCCCTGTTTACACTATTGGGTTGGGGAGAAAGACTTTATCCTCACTTGGAGGCTATCTTTCTTGAAAACCCTGATAAATCAGGTTTAGAAATTCCATCGGCAAAGGAGATACGAGAATATTGGAATACGGTAAGCACAAAAGTTAGCGGGCATATCAATAAAATGCAACCCGATGAATGGTTCACCAAACACAGCACCATATCGGAAGAGGATTTTGTAAAAGAGCCACACCGAAATAAATTAAATATTCTGATCAACCGGACTAATCACATGAGTAATCATTTGGGGCAGCTGATTTATCTGGAGAAAAAATAAGCTAATGACAGGATCATACGAAATACGATATAACATAAGCTATCTATGAGGCAAAGTATAGCTCATGTAGCACTAGTTGTTGACGACTACGACAAAGCGATTCAATTTTATACTCAGAAGTTGAATTTTACGCTGGTGGAAGATACCGTTTTAAGCGATACTAAGCGATGGGTCTTGGTTTCACCGCCAGGTGATGAATCTGGGTGTTCATTACTACTTGCGAAAGCTGCAAACGATGAACAAGGAACTCGAGTTGGCAATCAAGCAGGTGGGCGTGTATTTTTATTTCTGAACACTGATGATTTCTGGAGAGACTTTAATAATCTGAAAGCCAAAGGCATCACTATCATAAGGGAGCCCTCGGAAGAACAGTACGGAACTGTCGCTGTCTTCTCAGACTTGTACGGAAACCTTTGGGATTTAATTGAACCAAATAGGTAAGCAATAAAAACGTCCCAGCGATAAGGCTGAGACGCTTTAGTAAAGATTAAATAGGGTACTATTTCTTAGCAGCCAATGCTGCCTTTACAGGAGCCATGTCTATATATTGCACTACAACGTCAATTTTATCGGAGGCATCAAAATGGTAATCGGTATGTACCCAAAACTTTAGCGACTTTCCATTTTTATACGTCACGCTAGTTTGATACCAACTTAATAGCCAGTTCCCAGCCTGATCGGGTCCTTTTTGTGGCGTGTTGATTTTAAGTGGAGTCCAGATATCATTAACAAATGATATCGTTGCGATGACATTGGTTCTTCTGTCTTTCCAGTAGGCTGCAATAGCAGGTTTGCCTATAAGACTATCACCACCTGACCAATAATATTTGGCATTGTCGGCAAAGTTGGTCATCC
>JANOLM010000424.1:0-4045 GCA_031419815.1 Bacteroidia bacterium | reverse complement strand
CTCCGATTATCTCACCTTTAAGTTCATCGATAACATCTTTTAATAATATCTGCTCTTCCCTAGTACCATCTTTAATAACCACCGCACTTAAGCCTTCATTATTTACGGTTAACGGGCCGTTCTTGGCAGGAGTAGTGGATGACAACCAGCGCTCATCAATGCCTCCGCGGTTTCCACCCAACACATAATAATCATCGGGATGTAACTTGATCCTTCGCCCCGGCACGCAGAATGAACGCGGAACCCATGTTGGCGCCAATCTTAATATTCCTTTGCCTTGCTCTACTGCTTTTTTTGCTAAACTCATTTTAAAAGTGTTTAAGTGTCGAGGTGCTGAAGTGTTAAAATAGTTAGTTTTTTCAAGTTGGCAAAGATGTATTCTTCAACAATGTATTAATTGATGTTTCATCTTCCAATACATCAATCTCAACGTCATAACTCCGGCTTTCTCCGGGTGCCAGGTGGATCAATTGGTTTTCTTTGCGAGCCTTTGACTGCCCGATTGGAGGATTGGTGCCCGGTTCAAGACCTGTTACATATTCATCTTTTCCCCAATGCTGCCAGTTGGTTAGCCACGGCAATTGTTTTTTTTGAAAACGCATAGCTACGGCAAGGCCAAGTTTGGAATTATATAATCCACACGTGCACTTACCTGATTTATCAGGAGTAGCATCGATAGCCACAACAGCTTCACCTGTGCCGCTGTGATTCGCCATTAGCGCAGGACATTTGCGGAAATTATTTCCTTCTCTGAATATCTTATCAGCTTTGTCGCCTTCCATGGAATGCCACGCTCCCTGCCAAAGAATATCAGTGCCTTCATCAATCAATGGCCAACCGAAATTAAAATGATAGAGGATCATGTGAGGCGCTGGTGTATTGGCACGATTCGTTACTTCATCATGAATGCGGATGGTAGGCTGTCCAAGCGTGGCAGATATGGTTCGTCTAAGCACAAGGCTGGGGCCGAATATCTTAGTCTCTTTCATGATGCCTGTAATACTCATCTCCATTCTGCCAGTGAAAGGATCCGGTTGTACAATTGATTCTATCTCTGCGGGAGTGTTGCTGATAAGTCCATGAATACCACGTTCACCAAATGCATCTGACTCCGGCCCGCCCACATGAGATAAGCCACAGGTTGTAAGCAAGCCTCCGCCAAATGTACGGAGCCAATCCATTCCATGATGCGACAATGGTTGTGGCGTTGTAATGCCAGTATGACTAAGCCACATAAGACTATGTTGGTTGTAAAAAGCATCTGCAATATCCATCGCACGATCAATGACTACTTTATAGCGCAAGCCTGTTCCGGTATTGATCCATGCAATGCGAGTTCCTCGTCCTGCACCATTATCGATAACAGATGTTTCTATGCCACCTAGTTGGGCGTGATTAGATATTTTCCCCTTCCAGGTTTGAAGCATGATTTGATTTTAGATTATTGAATTAGGATTTTAGATTGTTGATTTTAGATTAGGATTATGATTTAAAATAATAGAAATCGTCTGAACTTTAAGAAATTGTAAAATCTAAAATCGTAAATCTTATATCATAAATGTTTTAAAGTTCTTTCAACCTAATATTCCGATACTCCACTTTCATGGGCGGCCCAACGTGTACTTGCACGCCAAGAAGGCCGGTCATTTTCCGGTTTACTTTATCCTCATCGATTACATCGCTCATTAATATACCGTTAACAAAATGTTGCAGCCGATTTCCCTTTACAATCAAATGGACTTCTTTCCAATCTGTGCCTTTGATAAAAGTTTGTAACGAATCTTTATTCCATGATTTAGTGATCTCCACTTTTGTCCAGGCATTGTTCTTGACATAATCTTTGACCGCTGCATTTGGTTCTTCCGTTCCATTGATCACTGTTTTTTGTCCGCGGTAGGCAAGCGTTGTTCGTCCACGCTCTTCATAGTTCTGGCCTGTGTATCGATTCTTTCCATCAATATCGGCCTGATAGCCTTTCAGTGCAAACGGCACTTCAGTAATCTGTTCGCTACGATAGTTGATACCACTATTTCCATCGATGGACATTTTATACTGCAGCTTTAATTCGAAATCTTTAGTTTCTCCTGCGCGCCAGATAATAAATGTATTGCTCTTCAACAATTTGTCAGCGGTGATCTCTCCTACTATGCTGCCATTCTCAACTCTCCAGTAATTTGCATCACCCTCCCAGCCCTTCAATGTCTTACCATCAAAAATTTGTCTGAAGCCGACTTCTTTTGTTTGACCCGTTACAGATGTTTTGCAGCCACCGGTTGTTAACAAGATTGCTATTGTGAGGATTTGAATAAAAAATGAATTAGTTTTTTTAAACATGGTGGCTAAAGTTAAATTATTTTACGTTCGCATAAAACGTTCATGCTATTAGTTCGCTTCTTAACAGTTCGCGGCATAGGAGCTAAAGCCAAATGACGAAGGAATGGCTTTAGCGACCTGCTGCGTTTTGTCCCACGACACCAAACGAAATTAAGAAACTAGAACTACAATGCTACACTGAACCAGCAATATGGCACATGCACACTGTTGTGTGTAGTGGCCGTTACGCACAATACTATTTCGAAATAGGTCGTTTAAACTTCTAATTTCCTTAATCTCGTTCTTGAATTTGAACTCTGTTTTCATTAGAGGTAACTCAACCACCACTTCTCTTTGTGGTTTGTCTTGTATTGGTCATACCACTTACAGACAGGGAACAACGAAACTACTACAAAAATCCAAACACTGTATACAACCCATAAGTTATATCCTTCACCTGACGCAAGAAACCAAAACGGAAAAAACTCTCCTACATCCCCAGCGTCTGCAAAAGAGTGTCCTCTGGCAAGGAAAGTAATTGCAGAAAGAAGATGAATAATAGTGAAGTGTAGGATGTAGTAGAAAAAAGCTGTTTTGCCAAATATTATCATTTTATCTGTGAATGTATTCTTTATATTTTCCAGATAGGCTAATGCAATTAATGCAACTCCTATTGTAACTGAAATAAAGAATAGTGATGGTGGATACTTATTGATATTGATGAAAGACAGAAACGTGTAAAAGTCACTTCGTTGAGCCGTCCACTGCACGGGGTCTCCATAAACATTAATGAATCGCAGAGTTACAAACAGGATAAGAAGTCCCGAACCAAGGCCAATCATAGTCTTTTTTCTTTGTTCTGATGTATATTCTATCGTAAACAATTTTCCTAAACAGTAACCTACTAGCATCAAACCAGTCCAAGGCAAAAAGGGATAGGCAATCAGAATAGAATAGTTGTCGGTAATTTGATAAAATGTAAATCGTCCATGATGAATGAGGTCCCACCAAAAATTCGTTTTAAAATTAAGTGCTGCTTCCATAAAGTCCAACAAGTTATGTCCTAGTATTATGATAAGCCCTAAAGTCAACAATAGTTTGAACGAAACTCCAAAGCGTATTAATAAACTCAGAATAACCATACTGATACCAATTGTCCAAATAACTTGCAATTGAATAACGTTGAAAAAGGGATTAAATGTCATGGCAAAAGTTACTATGACACACTCAGCTATGATCAGCCAAATACCTCTCTTCATTAAAAAATCAACCAATTCTTTACGCGACTTACGAAGGCTTTGCAAATAGATGGAGGTTCCCGACAGCAAAACAAAAATGGGTGCACAAAAATGAGTGATCCAGCGAGTAAAATATAGTACCGGAGTAGTGGTGGCAAGATTCAACGGGCTGTCAACATTTGCACTAATGTGAAAAAAGTCTCGTGCATGATCCAATGTCATGATGACCATCACAATACCTCTTAGTACATCGATTGATTCAATCCTTTTTGCTGTTAGTGTCGTCATGTATTATTGTAAAATATTTTTGTTCTTGTTATTTACTTTTAAATAGTTACGCCTCTCTGTCCAACGGCCATTACACACAACGCTAGGCTTGCTGAAGGCGGGCGATTAAACCTGCGCCTTCTCCCACGAGATAAAATAAATGAAACGCGCTGAACTTTCCTAACGCACACACCGCCCGCTTTTCAGCAAGCTATTGTTGGACCGAC
>JANOLM010000423.1:0-2110 GCA_031419815.1 Bacteroidia bacterium | reverse complement strand
GTGCCACCGACCTATTTGGCTTTGACAATGGCTTCCGCGATATCCCAGGTGGTTTCCCCACCACGGCAGCGCTGAAAGGTTCATCAAGAAATTCAAGTTTACGTGAACGTGCTGGAAAATCATTGACGAATAACTTTGATTACAAAACCAAAACCGCACCATTGGATTTCGGTTTTAACTTTGCCACATCACAAAATTTTAAACTAGGAAAAGTAACGGCCAGCAATCTTACCTCAGTTGCTTACTCCAACAGCTATCAGAATTATAAATCTGATTTTCTCCGCTACAATTCTTTTGATGCTACCTCAGCAGACAAACGATTTGAGTACAAAGACACTTTTACAAGCAATGATACGCGCGTCAACCTGATGCACAACTGGCTGTTCAGCCTTAATGATCGCAATAAAATTGAGTTCAAAAATTTGTTTGTCCAATTAGGTGAAAATGAAAACACAATCCGAGAAGGCAACGATTTCATTCAACGCCCGAATGATAATCTAGTTAATTACGCTTATCATTATCTGAGCAGAAGTATTTATTCAGGCCAATTAGACGGAACTCATACGTTAGGTGATGGTTTATCTAAATTGAATTGGGTAGTTGGGCTAAATTACATCAAACGCAATGAGCCTGACTATAGAAGGTTTCGCACCTATCAGGATAAAGCACTTGAAGGAACCGAAGCCCCCTTCACCATGCAACTTCCACCTAGTGGAAACTTATTTGAAACGGGTAGGTTCTGGTCTAGCTTGATGGATCGAGGGGTTTCTAATGGGTTGAATTTTGAGAAGAAGTTTAATGGAGAAAATGAAAAGCGCAGGCCAACTCTGAAGGCTGGATACTTTGCTGAATATAAGACTCGCTCCTTCGATGCTCGCTATATCAATTATCTCTACCCAGGAACTTTTGATCAGGCGAAAGGCCAACAATTAAGTCAGCTTCCGCTGGATCAGATTTTTGCGCCTTCAAATATTAACAAGAAGGATGGTTTTGTAATAGAAGAAGGTACACAACCTCAGGATTCTTATAACGGAACAAATCTTTTAACGGCTGCCTATGTGAGTGCTGCTATGCCACTTGGAAAATTTGATGTTTCTGTTGGATTCAGAGGTGAGTACAACATTCAGACATTAACGGCTACCACCAATACGGGTAAGGTCGATGTCAACAATCCGATTTTTGCCCCGCTTCCTTCTGTGAATGTTGCCTATAATGTAAGTGACCGTTCATTGATTCGCGCGGCCTATGGTCGGACTGTAAACAGACCAGAGTTTAGGGAGTTAGCTCCTTTTCTTTATTATCAGTTTGAATATGAGGCTGGAATTTTTGGTAGCACAAACCTCAAAACAGCCTTTATCAACAATATCGATTTGCGCTATGAGATATTTCCTAATCCAGGAGAAATGTTGAGCATTGGAACCTTCTACAAAACGATTCAGAACCCAATTGAAACATACCTTCAAATTACTTCAGAGACTCCTCAGCTTTACTATGGAAATGCAGAGTCGGCAACAGATGTGGGTATTGAATTGGAATTCAGAAAATCACTTGCCAGTTTAGGCATGTCGAAAATTTTGAGAAATACTTCTTTTAACCTCAATGCAGCGTTAATTAAAAGTGAAGTAAACGTAGGGACGCAAGCAACCAATCAATCCCAATTCAGGCCGTTGCAAGGACAGTCTCCTTACATTATCAACTTCGGACTTTATTACAGCGATGAAGTAACCGGCCTTTCACTCAATGGTGCTTATAATCTTTTCGGCCCTCGTATTTTTACAGTTGGTGACAAGCTCTTCCCGTCTTGGTTTGAAATGCCACGCAGTTCACTAGACTTTCAGATTGCAAAAAAATGGGGCAGTAAACGTTTTGAAACAAAGCTAAACGTGCAGAATGCATTGAACTCTGCTTATCGTATTTATCAGGATAATAACAGCGATAACAAAATTCAAAAAGGAGAAGGTCTCATTCAACGTTATAAGACAGGAACGCTGTTTTCACTAGGTTTATCGTGGAAGTTCAATAAGACTAATTAGTATAAAGTTTCTATTGAAGAAGGTCTGTTATCCCTTGGATGACAGACCTTCCTATTTATTAACAAACCGTAAAGATC
>JANOLM010000422.1:0-6278 GCA_031419815.1 Bacteroidia bacterium | reverse complement strand
GAAAGGCAAACTGCCTATTATCTATTGCGATGGAAGGTTGCATGCCATGGCCACACGTTTTCAAAATCAACTTAATGAAAATGCCAAGCAACTGGCACACGTCAACACCTTTCCAGAGATGAATCACAATGAGATTGAAGGCTGGCGTTTTCCTGAAAATATTTTACAACAAGCGCAAGTGATTTATCTTTATTCCGACCATGACCATGAGCGTGTTGAAAAGCGAATGGAGATTTGTCGGGAAATTTTTGAAAAGCGCTCACATCCCATCATTGATATTGTTGCCGAGGGGGCATCCTTGTTGGAGCAATACTATTACCTTATTCACCTTACGGATTGGATATCTTATTATCTCGCTAAGGAAAACCAGGTAGATCCTGATCCGGAAGAAGTGGTAGATTACGTAAAGGAGGAGTTGGCGAAACTAAAGTAGGAATACTGTAGCAATACCGCGTTTTGATTTTTTAGTCCATTAATAGTTAACTTTGAACCAATGGATTGGCGAGGTAAAATAGTTTCTGATAAAAATGTGTTGGCTGGTAAACCCATTGTTAAAGGAACAAGGCTTTCAGTAGAGTTTCTATTGGGATCGTTTGCAAATGGTTGGCAAGAAGAGGAGGTCTTAAAAAACTATCCCACTTTAAAAAAAGAGGATATATTGGCTGTCTTTGCCTTTCGCGCAAGATGAATTAGAGGATGAGCTGACCTTTGAATCCAAATTCCAGAAATAGAAAACTACAATATTCTTAGCATTTTCAGGCAGACAAAAAAAATTTTGAATTCGATCCTAAATAAAAATACTCAATTCATTGATTTAGGCTTGATCGATTACAAACAAGCCTGGGATTACCAAACTGACTTGTTTAATAAAACCCTGGACGTAAAAGCCAAAAACCGAAACCTATCAGATAACGAGCAACTAATAACAGATAATTATTTAATCTTTTGCGAACATCCACATGTTTATACGCTCGGTAAAAGTGGAGATGAAAATAATCTATTGGTCAAAAAGGAAGACCTCCACGCTATTCAAGCAAGTTACTATCATATCAATCGCGGTGGAGACATTACCTATCATGGGCCGGGTCAGATTGTGGTGTATCCAGTTCTTGATCTTGAAAATTTCTTTACGGACATCCATCAATACATGAGGTTGCTGGAAGAAGCTGTTATTCTAACCCTGAAAGATTTCAATGTTAAGTCTGGAAGAGTAAAGGGATTAACCGGAGTTTGGTTGGACGGAGATAATGAAAAGGCGAGAAAAATTTGTGCACTTGGCGTAAAGATGAGTCGTTGGGTTTCGTTGCACGGATTGGCCTTTAATGTGAATGTTAATCTTGATTATTTCAAGCATATTGTTCCCTGTGGAATCGATGACAAAGAAGTTACCTCACTTGAAAAAGAGTTGGGCAACAAACAAGATCTGCAAGCAGTAAAATCTGTTTTAAAGGACAATATAGTTTTCCTTTTCGGGATGAATATATCGTGACTTATCAATCTGAGAATCTGTGGCCATTTTTCTAAAAATCATTTTGTCAGTTTGTGCAATCTTTTTGATTGGCTCGTTATTCTTTTCAAATAATTTCATTCCTTCATCGGCAAAGCAAAAAGGAGTTTGTTGGGTAGGTAGCCGTGACGTAGTGACAGAAAAAGAAATTGCAGCATTAGTCAACTGTAATGTTAATTGGATTTCACAAACTCCTTTTGGGTGGCAGCGCGAAGCAAACTCTTCTTTCATTCGAACCAATTTTTCATCAGACCGCGTATGGTGGGGCGAATCGGATGAGGGCATTTCTAAAACAACGGGGCTCGCAAAAAAATCAGGAATCAAAACTTTATTGAAACCGCACTTGTGGGTGAGTAAAGGTTGGCCTGGCGATATTGTAATGAAGAGTGATACAGCATGGCAAAGTTGGTTTCACAATTACGAAACGTTCATTTTGCATTATGCCGAACTGGCACAGAAAAATAATATAGAAATTTTTTGTGTTGGCACCGAACTCCACAAAACAATTGGAAGAGAAAGAGAATGGCGTAACATTATTATGAAGATAAAATCAGTCTATAAAGGTAAACTCACGTATGCAGCCAACTTTCATGAAGAGTATGAGCAGATAAAATTTTGGGATGCCCTTGATTATATTGGTATTCAGGCATACTTCTCATTAACCCAAGATGAAAATCATTCAATAGATGATTTACAAAAAGGTTGGAATGCTCCAATGGCTTCGATAGAACGTGTTCATAAAAAATTTAACAAACCTGTGTTATTTACAGAAATTGGATACCGGAGCGATAAGAAAGCTGGCATAGAACCCTGGCTATGGCCTCAGGAAAAAAGTGACGCTAAAATTTCTGATGAAGCACAGGCTAACTGTTATCGCGCGTTCTTTAAAACTGCCTGGACCAAAAGCTGGTTAGAAGGCGTCTATTTTTGGAAGTGGTATCCTCATGGATCACGCAGAATGGTAGAACTTGACTTTACACCTCAAGGAAAACCCGCAGAGAAAGTAATGGCGGAAGCATTTAAAAATTAATCCTATTTCAACTCACTGAGTGCTTTCACAAATACATCCAAATCTTTAGGTGCTGTATAAATATTTGGTGTAATGCGGCAGCCGTGCACATTGGCTCCATCAATGGCTACCGTCCAGATTTTGTATTTATCAAGAAGTGCTTTAGCCAGATCACCTGGCTTCATTCCCTTTACACCTACATTGGCAATACCACAAGAACGCTGAGAATCAACTGGCGTATTAAGTATAATATGTTTCATCGGTCTTACTTTACTTGTCCAGTAGTTTTGTAAGTAACGTAAACGATTCTCCTTTCTTTCAGGGCCAACCATTTGATAGTAATCAATAGCGTTGATGATTGCCAAGTCAGTGGCCACTGGATGCGTTCCAATATGATTCAGGCGTAGCACATCATCTTCATTCCTTCCCTCATCACCAAACAATGGCCACACTTTTCCAATATTTTCTTTTTTTACATAAAGAAATCCCGCACCCAATGGAACGCTTAACCATTTATGTAAACTGGTTCCGTAATAATCGCAATTCAAATCTGAAATAGAATATTTGATATGAGCAAAAGCATGAGCGCCATCAACCAGCACTTGCACACCCTTATTATGGGCCATATCGCAAATTTTTCTAACAGGTAAAATTTGGCCTGTTATATTAATCATGTGGCACACCATCACCAACTTAGTTTTTTCAGTTATGGCATTCGCATACAAATTCACAATCTCTTCATCTGACGATGGGTGGTTTGGGACCGATATAATTTTATTAACTACACCATAACGTTTTGCAACTTGTTTAAACATATCCAGCATAGAGCCATAGTCTTGCTCCGCCATAACTGCTTCATCACCGGCTTGCCAATTCATGCCGCCAATTACCATGTCGAGCGATTCTGTTGTGTTTCGTGTGATGATTAATTCTTCAGGTGAGCATCCCGCCACAGCGGCAAGTTTGCTGGCTGCGAGTTTCTTATTTTCGAACTGCACCGTGCGCATGTAGTAAGAGCCCTGATAATTTATCTCTCGAATATGTTGGATATATCGCTCCAGAGTTTCCTGAGGAAGGAAACAATAGTATCCATTTTCCAGATTTATGTACTCGGACTTTAATCGATATCCTTTTCGTATCCCTTCCCAAAAAAACTCATCTTCCGCCAATTCAATAGCCGAATTATTGTTATGTTGCTTTATCCAATTGCTGAGCGATTCAAACGGGACAAGACTGGCCAGGCCTAATGCAGCAGTACTTTTAAGAAAGGTTCTTTTATCCATGCATACAAGATAAGTAGGAATTTCTTCGCACAACTAAAATATAAAAAACATTAGACTTTTTCTTTAAAAATTATAAATACAAATAGATTAAAAAATCAAACTTAACTTCGTGCCGAAATTATCTACATGAAGAAAGACATAGAAATACCCGAAGTAAAAAATGTGACGCTGACGGTAACACGGGAAAGGAATATTTTAAATCAGGAAGAATGGAAAGTTTACCTGATTAATAATAACGACTTCCCCATCGAAACCACGTTGGTAGTAAGTAAAGGCTATGGCGAAAAGGATGGCGAGCAACAAAAGACTTCTACACTCAGGCATTTTTTAGAAACCGTTTCAGCGCATACTTCAGCCCTTATTGAACCGATCGAACCCTCCGTCTTTCATCTCAACAATGAATATTGGGTAAGTTACTACATTGGTCTTCAGATTCATGACAAAAGATTTGTATTCGTGCCAGATAGCATCTGCGAGGAGAACATCACATTCATTAAAGAAATAGGCAAAGAGGGTGTTTTACATTCGTAATCCGTTAATCGTGAAAAGTTAATGGTTAATTGGGCGAGGCGATTCCCTAGAAATCAACTGGTTAAATATCCGCGAAAGACCAGCTCTTCGCGATCTTTAATCAAATACGTTTTACCATTCGAGAGCAAATAAATATCGTCAGCCATTTCCATGGTATGGCAATACATATGATCCAATAGAATAATTCCTTTAGTTGGTTTTACTTCCGCGATCAATTGCTTTAGACCTTCAATGTGCAATGGCATCAATCCGGAAAAGGGTTCATCTAATAAACAAAATGGATGAGGTGGTTTTAAAATCAAAAAAGTCTCCAGCAAGCGCAAATACCCTCCCGATAACTCGCGGACAGTATTTTGAATATGAATGTTGAAATCCGGAAAGAAATCAATCAGGCTTTGGGAATTGATTTCATAGTGATTCAACGCTTTTGCGATTGTGAGCTTTTGAGGGATAAATCCTTCCTGAGGCAAATAACTGATGAATTTGTCTTGTTGATAGTTTCCAATAAGTGGGAAACCATTGATCCGAATGGACTGATTAGAACTTTTCATTGATCCAAAAACAATTTTCATCAAAGATGATTTTCCGGAACCATTCCTTCCCATTAATCCGATTATTTTACCCGTCTCACATTTCATGTAGATACTTGATAAAATCAAATGACTACCAAAGGATAACTCTATACCATCGAACTCCAGAATTTGTTTCTTCATAGGATCAGTGATATGACTAACATGCTCAACCATAAAATCATGTCAATAAACATTGCGGATGAATATAGTTGAACGGCTGAAACGCCTAGGTTTTGAAAGAAATAAAGCTGATTTTGTTTGAAGAAGTGGAACGTTACGCCTATCAATCCGTTCGTTATGATTTTAATAAAAAAGATCGGCATTGCAAATGTGACCATACCGGATTCCCGCACCAGGTAGCATCCAAAAATGCTGATCGGGAAAGTGACCCAAACAAAGTTTTGATAAAACAGAAAACTTATCCGTAAAGATTTCAGCATAAATTGTCACTCACTTTAAAAGGGTGCAATTCAAATTGACGCGGCCAATATTTCGTTCCTACGGAACTTTGGTACATATGATAAACATTCTTGCTACCAATATTTCGCCCCGCCTTATGCGGGGCTTAAAGTCCCATCGGGACGAAATATTGGTAGAAGGAGATATTTACCCATAGATAAAGAGCCCTGTAGGGGCGTAATATCTTAGTGTGTCAATTTGAATTGCACCCGTTTAGTTAGATTAACCACTTTTAAGTATTTTTGAAGTATGTATAGAAGCCAAATTGTGTTTATCGTCATTTTTTTTCTTTTCAATCTAACTTTATCCAAGGGATCTATTGCTCAATCTACTATTGATGATACTCGTGCCAACCAAGCAATGAGCCAATTGTCAGCAACAGGCACTGGCCCAGGAAGTAGTCTTTATGAGTTTGCCTCACCGGATGATAAGCCAAAGATATTGGGGGATACCTACCACGATATTCATTGGGCTAAATCATCTATTCTATTTTGGGATAGCAAACTGTTCAATGGTTATTTAGCAAGATATGATATTAGAAAAAATGAATTTGATATTAAGACTCAGAATGGAGTAAGGGTAATTGATGGCAGTAAGGTTAAAAATTTTGTGTGGATTGATTCTTTAAGCGGCCAGCCCAAAATGTTGGTAAACACAAAGGAATTCTTCTTGAACAATAAACCGTTTGATGGAATGTCAGAATCATTAGTGGAAGGCAAAAATTCATTATTCAAAAAGACTATTTTAGACATTACTCCTCCTACTTTTAATAGTTCCTTGAATGTTGGAAGTAAAGATTACATTATTGTTAAAAAAATAAAATTCTACTTTTCGCTAGATAACAATATGCAAGAGCTAAAAAAAAGACAGGCTCTTAAGTCGTTGCAAGTAATCCACCCTGACCTAGAAAATTTTTG
>JANOLM010000421.1:0-2542 GCA_031419815.1 Bacteroidia bacterium | reverse complement strand
CCAGTGGCCAATCACCATCGCACAGAAACATATTTTATTGCCCTGCAAGACACTACCACTGAAATTACTTCAGCAGATGATGGACTGGGCATAGACCTTATGCCAGAATATTTCAGAAGTCAGCGGCAGATCATTATCGACACCGAAAAACTGTTGAAAGAAAAAAAGAAGTTGACAAAACAATTATTCAACTCTACCAGTAATGAGTTGGGCTATGATCAAAAAGTTTTGCGTTTGCGGTATGGCCAGTTTATGGGCGAGGAAGCGGAATCAGGAATTGCACAAGAAGCTATCGATCATGAGGAGGAGGAAGAAACTGATCCCACCAAACAATTTGGCCATCAGCATGACACCGAGAATGAGCATAACCTGGTAGATGAGAAAAAGAATGAAGTTCGGGGACATGAACATGAGTTGAAAGATGCTAACGAAAAAGACGATCCTGCAAAAGCATTCATGCACAACCATGATGATACGGAAGAAGCAACTTTTTTTATTCAGTCTGTAAAAGCAAAATTGAAAGCCGCACTCACTATCATGTGGGATGCAGAACTATATCTGCGTCTCTACAAGCCAGAAAAATCATTGCCATTTCAGTACAAAGCCCTGAACTTACTGAAAGAGATCAGCAATGATTCGCGTATTTATGTTCATCGCACAGGGTTTGATCCTCCACCGCTCAAAGAGGAAAAGCGATTAACAGCAGATTTATCAGAAGTAAAAACATTTACAAACCGATATAGCAACAACACAGAAGAAACTTATCCTGCTATCCGAAAAGTCTTAATCATCCTTGAAAAAATAGAGCAGAAAAATTCGATCGAGCTCTCCAGAAAATATCAAACTTCATTTGCTAAAGCAGGCCAAGAGCTTTCTGTCTTAGCCATTGAACAACCCGCTATCTATTTGAAAGGTTTATCTCTTCTTAAATCTTTGGCTGATCAGAAAGTAAATCCAACTGATATGCAAAGAACATTACTTGAAGTGCGCAAGATATTGTGGAAAGCAATACCACAGGTTTCTCCTTCTCCTTCCCGGCATCAGTCAACTACAAATGAACTGGATCAACTGTTTTTACAAAGTCTGGAAGAATTGAAACATGAATAATTCCTGGCTAACATTTGATCCTGCTTTTCCCATTTGGGTAATTATTCTGATAACCTTACCCATCTTCATCTTTTTTATTGGGAAGGAAATTCAATGCACCCAGAAATTTCTGATACTAAGAATAATTGCCCAAGTGTTCATTTTTCTTTCGATCATTGGTTTATTCCTGAGGCCCTCTTATCTCGAACAGAAAGCAACTTCTACAATTATTCTCCTCACACCTGGCTACGATAACTTAAAAGTAGACAGTGTCGTAAAAAAAAATCCGTCTTATAAAATAATTCACACCAGGGAAGCTAATCCCTACCTGAACTCAGAGCCTTTAATTTCCTATCACAACTTAGCAGAGTCTGGAGATATCAAAATTATTATGGGAGAAGGTCTGCCTGGCTTTGCGCTGGAGATGATCGAAAAAAAGAATTTTGAATTTATTCCAAACAATCTTCCCATTGGCACTATTCAACTCTCCATTCCGCAACCAATTGTAGTTAATAAAAAGAATTTAATTCAAGGTGTTTTCAATAGCAAAGGAAAAACTACACTTAGATTAATCAGCCCGGCCGGAGTTGAAGATTCTGTCGACATTAACGGTACGGGTCAGACTCCGTTTGTGCTTTCTTTTAGACCCAGGCAGCCTGGTCTTTTTGTTTTTACTCTTTCTTCGCAAGACAGTTCCTCCAACATCCTGACTGAAAAGTTACCAATCGAAATTCTTGCTGAGCAAAAGCTAAAAATCTTAATCCTTCAGAAATTCCCTTCAGCCGAAGTTCGATATTTAAAAAATTATCTGGCAGAGAAAGGTCATTCATTGGCCCTGCGCTATCAGACATCCAAAACAAATTTCAAATATGAATATGCCAACCTTAATTCTATTCGGGTAGATAGGCTCACCGCTGAATTAACAAAAGCTTTTGACTTAGTATTTTTGGATAACACGGTACTCGAAGAATTAAGTAATAGTGAAAAAAGTGTATTGGAAAATTCCATTCGTTTAGGCTTAGGAGCCATCATTTCGTTCGATGATTTTCCTGAGAAAGGTAAAACCATAAACCAACTTCTTCCTTTAAAAACCAAACGCTTAACTGTCGATACTGTCCACATTCGTTTTCCTGAATCAAAACTTTATACGCTCCCCGTATTGCCAATTGAAATTTTACCCAACGCATTCATCCAATCAATTACACTTCATAAAGGCCGCACGCTTTCGGGATACGTTTATTCTGGCGCTGGAAAAATTGGGTTTCAACTACTAAAAGAAATCTATCGCATCAGCTTGGAAGGAAATGCAGATGACTACGCCTTCATTTGGTCTGATCTGATCGAACGAACAGCAAGAGCAAAAAATAAATTGTTTAAAGTTAAACTTGACAGCTCGCTTCCCTATTATCCGGATGAACCGCTATCGATCGAAGTTATTTCTTCTGGTCCCCAACCT
>JANOLM010000420.1:0-7035 GCA_031419815.1 Bacteroidia bacterium | reverse complement strand
TTTACGCCAGATGCTCTTTGCTTTTTACGGGCATAATCAACTATCATGCGAAGCCTTCTTTCGGATTCTTTTAACTGCGGGCCTTCGTCTACCAAATCGTAATCGTGAAAGCAATAAAACGGTGCGCCAATTTTTGTGATGAATTCAAAAGCTGCATCCATCTTTTCTTTTGCCCGCTCCACGGGATCTGCATTGGTAAGCCATGGAAAGTTTTTTGTTGGAGCACCAAAAGGATCACCGCCAGTTCCACAGAAGGTATGCCAGTAAGCAATTGCGAAACGAAAATATTCTTCCATCGTCTTCTTACCCACCTTGCGCTTAGCATCATAATATTTAAACGCCAGAGGATTATCTGAATCCTTTCCTTCATACTTTATCTGGCCGATGCCCTTAAAGTATTCCTTGTTTCCGAGTGTTAGCTTCATAAAAGTTTATTCAGTTGTGTTTTCCAAAGTTGATACGTAGCAGTGTATTGTTGCAATTTATTTTTTTCCGGCTCTTCATAGCGAATCATCTTCAATCCACGGAAAGCTTCTGGAAAAGAGCCAAAAACACCAGCTCCAACACCGGCACCAAGTGCTGCACCTTTTGCGCCATCTGTATCATAAAGCTCTAACCGAGCTCCGATAGTGTTTACAAATGCTTCGCGAAAGAGTGGGCTCAAAAACATGTTGGCATTTCCTGCACGGATTACTTCTGTCTTCAAACCCATTTCCTGAAGTATGTCAAAACCGTATTTCAAGGCGAAGACAATTCCTTCTTGTGCCGCACGGAACAGATGCGATTGATTATGTCTATTGAAATTTAATCCGTGAAAAGAAGACTTCACTCCTTTATTTTCTAAAATCCGTTCAGCTCCATTCCCGAAAGGAAGAACAATTAAACCATCGGCACCAATGGGTGCTTCCGAGGCAATCAAATTAATCTGTTCATAGTCATATGCTGCTCCACTGCTTTTGATATTTTTTTTGAGCCAACTGTTTAATATGCCAGTTCCATTAATACACAACAACACACCATTTCGTATGGCTTCACTGTTATTAACATGAATAAAAGCATTCACCCGGGAACGTGGATCAAATGCGTTGGTATCGGTAACACTATATATAACGCCAGATGTTCCAGCCGTGGCAGCAGTCTCGCCTGGATGTAAAACATTAAGCGAAAAAGCATTATTGGGTTGATCCCCCGAACGATATGCAATTTTTATCCCAGCAGAAAGACCGAGTTCATTAGCAACTTGTTCTCTCAACTTTCCCTGCTCTGCAAAAACCGGAACCACTGAGGCTAGCAGATTTTTATCGATACCATAATATTCCAGCAGCTTTTTGGAAATAGTTTTCTCTTGATAATCCCAAAAGATGCCTTCGGAAAGACCAATCTCAGTTGTGGTAATCTCTCCTGTCAATTTTAGGGCAATATAATCTCCCGGTAACATGACCTTGTGAATTCGCTCATAAACACTAGGTTCATTTTCCTTTACCCATTTTAGTTTGGATGCTGTAAAATTGCCAGGAGAATTTAGAAGATGCTGAAGGCAGTAGTTATTTCCGAGATCCTTAAAAGCTTTATCACCAATTTCAACGGCACGGCTATCGCACCAAATTATTGAGGGCCTTAACGGCTTGTGCTCCTTATCCACCATCACAAGCCCGTGCATCTGATAAGAAATACCGATCGCGGTAACTTTCTTAGTGTCAATGGTTGTCTTTTGAAGCGCGGCCCTTATACTTTTTAAAGTATGCTCCCACCACAAATCAGGATGTTGTTCCGCCCAGCCTGGGTGCACAGCACTCACCGTCATTTCCTCCGCTGGTGAATGCGCAGAGGAAACCGTTTGACCCGTTGAAGCATCTACAATTGAAGCTTTAATGGAAGAAGTGCCTACATCTATACCTAAGAGGTACTGACTCATGGATTATTTTTTTATCTATAAAACTTTGCCTTTGATCATCTCATCCATACTTCTCTCCAAGATAGGCGTTATGGAATTTTTAAGAGACCCTTTTGAAAAAATTATTTTACTAATAGTCATTTTGACCATAATTTGGAGCAATATTACATAACTTCAAAACACTGACACTTTTTTTAAAAAGAAAATGAAGACCTCTCCCCAATTTCCTTATAAAATAATGGATTCGGTCTCCATCGATTGTCTTCTTTTTGGATTTAATGAAGGTGCCCTGAAAATACTGATGGTAAAACATGCCGAGGGCATCAGCAAAGGAAGATGGGCATTGCCAGGTGGATGGATTAATTACCATGAAAGCATTGATGATGCCGCCAGTCGATTATTAAAAGCATTGACAGGAGTTTCTAATATTTATCTTGAACAGCTTCGCGCCTTTGGGGACTTAAACCGTTACCCAACAAAACGGGTAGTTACTGTGGCCTATTTTGCGTTAGTAAAGCCAGAGAACTATGCTCTTCATCCCGGTTTTACTGCCTCCGATGCCAAATGGTTTGAAATTCAAAAAGTGCCGAAGCTTCCTTATGATCACAAAAAAATCATGGATTTTGGATTTGGTCACCTAAAACATAAAGTGAGGCACGAACCTATTGGCTTTAATCTACTGCCGCAAAAATTTACCCTCCTGGCATTACAAGAACTATACGAAGCTATATTGGGGAAACCTTTGGACAAATCGAACTTCAGGCGCAAGTTGATGAACATGAATCTGCTTGTCCTTAGCAAAGAGAAGCAAAAAGACGTATCCCACCGGGCCGCAGCCCTTTATAGCTTCGACAAGAAAATCTATGACCGACTCCTAAAAGAAGAGTTCAATTTTGAACTTTAAAAAAACCAATTCAAGATTCAAAATTCAAGATTTAGTATTGGAAGGGTCAGCAATTTTGAACTTTGACCTTTGAATCTTTATTCCACCGCTGACAAAATAATCGCGTTACAAGGCGAAATCGTTTGCAGAAGAAAATTTTTAAACTGATATTTCCTCTACCAAAACCAAAACACAACGAATCATGAACGATCAAAACCAAAAAAGACTTTTCTACGGTAGTTGTTTTGCACTCATCACAACTGCCTTTTCCTTTAGTATACGAGCAGGAATTCTACCGGAACTAGGGAGAACTTTTGAGCTTACCGCTCAAGAGCTTGGGGTCATAAACTCCATGTGGTTTTTAGGGTTTCCAATTGCCATGGTTGTTGGTGGAATATTTTACGGTTCGCTGGGACCTAAAAAGATCATGGCATTTGCTTTTTTTGCTCACACCGTTGGCATTCTATTGACTATTTTCTCTGGTGGATATATTGGTCTATTGATTTCTACTCTTTTTATTGGTCTTGGCAATGGATGTACAGAAGCCGCTTGCAACCCAATGATTGCAGCCAGTTATACAGGGAAGCAAATGAATACCTTGCTGAACCGGTTTCACATGTGGTTTCCAGGAGGCATAGTGCTTGGAAGTCTAATATCCCTTGGCATGACAAAAATGAATTTAGGTTGGGAGGCACAAATATGGATCATCCTTATTCCTACCATTATCTATGCTTACTTATTCTACGGCCAAACCTTTCCAGAACCAAAAAAGGAAATTGCTTCGCTTACACAAAATCTTAAAGCGATGGCAACACCTCTTTTCATTTTCATGTGTGTGTGTATGACACTAACTGCTATTTCTGAGTTTGGACCACAGCAATGGACGGGTATAATTATGGCGAAGAGTGGTGCTGAACCTATGGTAATCTTAGCATTAGTCACAGGCCTAATGGCATTTGGAAGATATTTTGGTGGAGAGTTTGTACATAAGTTTGATCAGACTGGTGTACTGTTGGGTTCAGCCATTTTCACTGCGATTGGAATTTTTTTATTCAGCACACAGACAGGCCCGATGGCTTATGTTGCTGCAATCTTTTTTGCCATGGGCGTTTGCTATTTCTGGCCTAACATGATTGGATTTGTAGCCGAAAAAATACCGTTGAGTGGTGCGATAGGGATGTCCATCGTAGGTGCCTTTGGGATGTTTTCTACCTCTATCTGGCAACCTATTATTGGTGGTTGGATTGACAGCGCGCGTGTGGAAGCGGCTGCCATGAATCTGGAAGGCGATGCATTGGAATTAGCGGCTGGTCAGGCTACGCTTCAAACGATGGTTACATTTCCAGTAATCTTGATTGTTCTTTTCACCATTCTACTCATTTGGGTGCGTAGGATGAAGGCCACATCACCAGCGCATAGCGAATTGGTTCATATGAACTAAGAATCTCTCAGTTAATCCAAAAATTGTGAAAAAAGGATGTCTCTGGACATCCTTTTTTTTTATAACATTAGCTGGATTTTGATTGCAGAAAGCTGGATTTGTATTCAATTTGGATTTACTCTTTCTTACTTTCGCCAATAATTTAACGCAAGATTGGATGCCAGAAAATCCCTCAAACAACACCACACACGATTTAAGGAAAATTGCTATCTGGGGAATTCTAAGTTCATGTGCTGTTTACATTATTGGGTGGTTCATAAATGTAATGGATCCGGATTCCGCGCAATATGCTTCCATCACACGTGAGATGCTGGAACGGGGAGATTATCTAACGTTTACTGATCAGGGGCGAGAATATCTGGACAAACCTCCTTTATTATTTTGGTTTAGTGGCATCTCTTTTAAAATCTTTGGGATCAATAATGTTGCTTTTCGCATCCCGGCATTTCTAGCTACGATGCTTGCACTCTATTCAACTTTCAAATTAGCAGCATTGTATTATGATAAAAAGACAGGCTACCTCGCTGCTCTCATTTTAGCAACTATTCAAGCTACTTTTCTTATCAATCATGATGTGCGAACAGACACCAACTTAATTTGCTGGTTTGTGTTCAGCATGTGGCAGGTGGCAGCCTACCTGGAAAACAAAAAGCCTCTGCATTTCATATTGGCTTTCACTGGTATTGGATTAGCAATGCTCGCCAAGGGGCCTATTGGTCTAGTAGCACCTGGACTTGGCATCTTCATGCACCTCACATTGCAAAAAGACTGGAAAACACTTTTTAATCCAGTATGGTTATTAGGTTTGTTAATTGTAGCCATTGTACTCTTGCCAATGTCCTATGGACTATACACTCAGTTTGATCAGCATCCGGAGAAAGTAGTGAATGGTTTGACTGGTGTTTCAGGACTTCGATTTTATTATTGGACACAAAGCTTTGGCAGGATAACAGGCGAGAATGTCTGGAAGAATAATGTTGGCCCCTTCTTTCTGTCACATAATACACTGTGGGCCTTTTTTCCATGGAGTCTTTTTTTGATGCTTGGATTAATTCGCGAAGCAAAAAATATATTTCTTCACCTGACAGGCAAAACAAAACAAAAAGAATTTTTGATTTTCTTTGGGCTGTTACTTCCCTTTATGGCATTATCGGCCAGTGCTTATCAATTGCCGCACTATGCATTTGTTGTCTATCCGCTAGGTGCTATCATTACTGCGAAGTATATCCTTCACATATTCTATGAAGCCGATATTTCGGGGGCACGAGTTCTTTATATCATTCAGACATCAGTTCATTATATTTTATTAATCGGAGTATTTGCACTTGTTTGGTTTTGTTTCCCTGAACATAATTCAGTGGCCGTTTTTCTATATGTCTTACTTGCTGCTGCGTTGATTAGCGTAACATTCATTATAAAGACACATCATAAATTTATTTTAGCCTGCACAATAGTAGCAGTTGGCGTAAACCTGATATTAAACAGTTACTTTTATCCTGAACTACTCAAGTATCAGGCCGGTTCTGAAATGGCAACTAAAGCTTTAGAGAATGGTTTGTCAAAAGGAAATTTCTGTAGCTATAAAGCAGGAACCCCATGGGCAATGAATTTTTACACAGACATGACCATACCTGCCATAGATGATTTTGAAAGCCTCATACAGAAAAAAAATATTCTGATCTACACAAAAGAAGAATTCCTCAAGGATTTTCAAGAGAGAAGACCAGACTTGCAAGTTATCCACTGCATGGGTGAATATCCAGTTTCAACGCCAAGACTGAAATTTTTAAATCCCGAAACTCGTCAAGAGACTTTGAAAAGAAAATGTCTTATTAAGTTATAATACAATACTCATGGCCACGCTCTCCATCATCATACCCGTTTACAATGAAGAAAAGACGGTTCAAAAGATCCTCGACAAAATAAAAAATGTGGTTCTGATAGAAGGAATTGAAAAGGAAATAATCATCGTAAATGATTGCTCATCCGATCTTACAGAAAGCCAGGTGTTGCACTACATCAACGAACACAAGGAACTGAACATGCGGTATTTCTCACATTCTATTAACCAGGGCAAAGGAGCTGCACTGCATACGGGCATTGAACAAGCCACAGGAGATTATGTAATCATTCAAGATGCCGATATGGAATATGATCCTAGCGAATATAATCTTTTGCTCAAACCTTTTCTGGACGAAGTAGCCGATGTGGTTTATGGGTCGCGTTTCATGGGGGGTCGACCTCATCGGATTCTTTTCTTCTGGCATTCGATTGGGAATAAGATGTTGACTTTTATCTCTAATGCATTTACAGGTTTAAATCTAACCGATATGGAGACTTGCTATAAATGTTTTCGCAGAGAATATATTCAGAAAATATCGTTGAAAGAAAAAAGGTTTGGGTTTGAACCTGAAGTGACAGCCAAAATTGCCCGGTTCAAAAAAGTGCGAATATATGAAGTGGGTATCTCCTATTACGGAAGGACATATGAGGAAGGCAAAAAAATCAGTTGGAAAGATGGCATTTCAGCGTTGTGGACGATCCTTCGCTATAACCTGGTTGATGACACGGGGAGCGCGGGGAGCAAGACCTTAGCGCGCGTGGCGCGACTTTCTGGGTACAATGCCTGGCTGTGGGAGCACGTGTCGCCGTACATCGGGAAACGGGTCTTGGAAGTGGGGGCAGGGCTCGGCACGATGACCCGATATTTTGTTGGGCGTGAGTTCGTCCTCGCCACGGAAATCGACCCACAGTACTTGCAACGGCTCCAACGGACGTTTGCCTCGCGGCCCAACGTCACGGTTCAGTCCCTTGATC
>JANOLM010000419.1:0-5080 GCA_031419815.1 Bacteroidia bacterium | reverse complement strand
TGTTCATAACATCCCGGGTCTATGACTACTGCCTCCAGGCTATCATCATAAACCACGTAGGTATTCTCTGAAAATGGGTTAAATACGAATGTCTTAACGTGAAGCATAAATCGGAAAACGACAAAGTTAAAGCTTCTTTCGATAACACAACTCTCTCAGTACGATCAGTATATTGCAAAATGACGTACAACTAAACTGTTTCAGGGCCATCGCAATTTCTGGCCGCCTTATTTGCCGGGGACTAGTGTTAAGTTAACCGTGAAATGTTAATAGTTAATCGTAAAAGTCACTGTAAAATCAGATAGCCTCCGCAAAGATTAACCGTCAAATTATAATTAACTTAACACCAGATGCCCATCAGTAGGAAGAAGGGGAATTATTTAAGATTTTTAAAGAAGAATGGATACTGAAAAAGAAATTGACTTCATTATTGTTGGGCAAGGGTTGGCTGGTTCAGTGCTTGCGCTTGAATTGATGAAGCGTGAAAAGAAAATTTTTGTTTTTGACGAACCAGATAAGAATCACTCAACTGTGGTTGCGGCTGGTTTATTCAATCCTATAACCGGTAGGGTGATGTCAAAAACCTGGAAGGCAGATTTATTGTTTCCATTCTTGATTGATTTTTATTCCAGTGCGGAAAAAAAATTAGGCGTGCGTTTCTTTTATCCGATGCCGCTCTATCGTCCTTTTCTTTCTGTGCAAGAGCAAAATGAGTGGATGGGCAAGAGCACCGCACCAGGCATGCGACCTTACCTTAATCAAGTTATAGTTCAGTCAAAATTTGGTAATCATGTTCATGATGATTTTGGTGGCCTTATGCTTTCGCAGTGCGGCTATGTAGACACGAATTTATTTATCAATTCGGTGCGAGAAAATCTTTTAAGTAAAGAGTCTTTAAGCAAGGAACATTTCATGGAAAGCGGGTTGTTAGTGGATGAAGGCTTTGTCCGCTACAAAAATCTGAAGGCCAATAAAATAATTTTTTGTAACGGAAGTGAGTCTATGAAAAGCCAGTTTTTTGGTTGGCTTCCATTTAATCCATTGAAAGGCGAAACAATTCTCGTAAAAATAAATCACGAATTTGAGTGTATTTATAATCGGGGAGTGTATGTTGTTCCTACTGGTGCAACCGGGCTTTATAGAGTGGGCGCAACCTACAATACAAAGGATTTGACTGAGTCTGTTACGCAACAAGGGAAAATTGAATTGGCAGAAAAATTAAATGAGTTGATGAAGCTACCCTTTGAAATTACTACCCAAAATTGGGGTATCCGCCCTTCAACAGCTGACAGGAGGCCATTTTTAGGAAGTCATCCTGAAGAAAAAAATGTAGTGATTTTTAATGGGCTTGGGACTAAAGGTGTAAGCCTGGCTCCGTATTTTGCAAACCAGTTAGTAAATTGGTTATTGGGTCAGGGAGGAATTGATCAGGAAGTTGATATTGGGCGTTGTAAATTTAAAAAATAGAGTCCTAAAGAACGCGTAAACCTATTTCAATCCGTTATATTACTAGTTCTTGGGAGACTATACGGTTTAGAGAGCCAATACAACAAGCAATGTTACAGAACAATGAGCAAACCATGAGTATAAATATATTTATGTTGCCTTAAGGAATTAGCGTAGTGGTATGAGATGGATTTTTAGGATTTTAGTAACGATATACGCGATAGGTGTCTTTTCCTTATCCCATGGCCAGCAGGCACGCGAAGTGTTTGGCAAAAACAGAATTCAATACAAGCAGTTCAACTGGCAATACCTTAGTTCAGAGAATTTTGATGTCTACTATTATGACGATCGTAGAAAAGTTGCCACGGAAGCCATTCAATATCTTGAAGGGGAATTTGATCGTGTCACTGATCTGATTGGCTATCCGCCCTATCTTAAAACAAAAGTTTTTTTATACAACTCCATCACCGATTTGCAGCAAAGCAATATCGGGTTAAACAACACACAATATAATGTTGGTGGAGAGACAGAATTCATTAAACCCATTGTGGAGATTGCCCACCCCGGCAACCTGGACGAGTTTAAGGAAGAGCTCATTTATAAAATGGCAGATCTCATGGTAAATGAGATGATGTTTGGTGGAAGCTTGAAAGACATGTTTCAAAATGCAGTTTTGCTAAACCTTCCGGAATGGTTTATCAACGGAGCCTCTCGTTATGTATCAAAAGGCTGGAATGCAGAGATGGATGACTATGTGCGGCAGTTGGTGAGAAGCAAAAAAATAAATAGAGCTCTTCGCTTTACAGGAAAAGAGTCTGCACTTGTTGGCCAATCCATCTGGAATTATATCGTAGAGAAATACGGTAAGAGTAGTATTTCCAACATACTCAACTATACTCGTGTTATTCGCAATGAACAGAAAAGTGTACTGATTACGTTGGGTGTTAGCTTCAAACAACTCATGTCCGATTGGCAAAATTATTATTCGGATATGGAGCAGAAGGTAAGCCTAAGTTATCTATCGCCTGCCGATTCAACCAAGTTTAGTCCATCACATCACCGCGGGATTGTTTACACGACAGTAAAGATAAGCCCTGATGGAAAAAAGATAGCCTATGCGGAGAACGACCGTGGAAGATTTGTTGTAAAAGTTAAGTCTTTGGAAAGCGGCAGAGAGACGACCATTATTAATGGTGGCAATCGCGTGATTCGTCAAACTGTGGATTTCAGAATACCCTTATTAAGTTGGGCAGATCAAAATACGTTGGGCGTTATTGGGATTAAGAATGGAGAATTTATTTTCTGGCTTTATGACCTAAGCACACGCAGCAAATTGCCAAGGCAGCTCAACAAATTTAGTAATATCCGCAGCTTTGATTTTTCTAGTAATGGCAGGCTTGCGGTAATGAGTGCGGATGCTGGCGGACAGAACGATCTGTTCTTAATCAGTAGCAGAAACGACCGCACCAAACGACTGACCAATGATATTTATGATGATCTTGATCCTTCTTTCATTCCTAATACAAACTCAATTGTTTTTAGTTCTAATCGAACTACCGATACTGTTAACAACATTGTAAAGGGATATCAACGAATTACCAGCAACTATAATCTTTACGCCTATAACCTGGACACCACCACTAATGTAGTCGCACATATTACGAAGACTTTAAGCAAAGACTTTAACCCGAAAGCAATTGACCAGGATAACTTTTTCTATTTAAGTGACCAACGAGGTATAGTCAATCTTTTTAAGTTCAATCGGATAAATGGTATATACTCCCAGGTTACAAATTTCAATTCCAGCATTAAAGAATATGATCTTGATTTTTCCAATAAGTCACTTGCTTTGGTGATGAATAAAAATCTAAGTGAGGATATTTTTTTAGTTTCAAATTTTAATTACGACCGCCAGGTATTTACACCGTCCACCAGGCGCAAGGAAGTACAGCTTGCCAAAGTTGTGAGTGAAAAGCGGAAGCAAGTGAATGTTAAAAGCATGACCATTAAAGAGCTGATTAATTCCAGATTGCGGGAAAAAAAGGATACGACTTCGGTGAAAGAGGATAAATCTGTTTTAGAAAAGAAGGACTCAGTTAATACCATTAAGTCTGTTAATACAGAAGACTATAGCTTTGATACTTCAGAAATAGAAAAGGACACGCTCACAAAACCCGTTGCTAAGGAAAAGAGTGTGAATACAGAGGACTATGTTTTTGAGGACGATGCTGACAAGAATAAAGCCACTGAGACCTTTTTAACGCGCTACATGAAGGCCCGTGAGACGAATCGTCTTACGGGACCCTTTCCCTATGAGCCACGGTTCAGCTACGAAAACCTTGTCACCAATTTTGTAGTTGATCCCTTGCGTGGTTTCAGTGTGAAATTGGAAGCTCAAATGAACGACATGTTACAAAATTTCCGTTTTTATGGCGGTCTTCAAACAGCTTTTGATTGGAAGAGTGGAGACATATTTGGAGAGATTCAATACTTACCCCATTTGGTGGATTATAGCATCCGCATTGACCGCAAAGTTATCTATTGGGATGGGCTCTCGAATCAAGCAGACAATTTTCAAAAATATTCATGGCAACGTATAGAAGTAGGAGCGTCTTTGCCTCTGTCCGTTAAAGCACGTGTTACCTTAAAACCTTTTGTAGGTTACACCAGCTATTCAGATCGGGGCAGTGTAAATTCCCCAGCAACACCGCCTACCTTTTTGCCTGGCGAACAGCAATTTTATACAGGATCAAAAGCCGAGTTAGTGTATGACAATAGTATCACCACGGGGTTGAATATCATTGAAGGCTCGCGAGGGAAAATAAATTTTGTTCATAATGAAGCCATGGGCAATAAAAATGCGAGCTTCTCCCAGGTTTCCATTGACCTTCGCCATTATCAAAAAATTTATAAAGAAATTGTTTTTGCAGTAAGGGGTTATGCGGGCACGTTCTTCGGAAATTCGCCTAAGAAATATGTTTTAGGAGGTATGGACAATTGGTTTGGAAATAGATTTAATGATCAGGGTGCAGGCAACCCATTTGTGAGTGGTGGGGCAAACTTTAACAACAACTTAATATTTACGGAATTTGCAACCAGTTTGCGTGGGTTTGATTATGCCACGCTTTTTGGTAATAGTGTAGCCTTGGCCAACGCTGAATTGAGAGTGCCTCTGATCAGGGCTTTGTCTGGCGGCCCAGTGGCTTCTAATTTTTTCAGGAATATGCAACTCACGGCTTTCTATGACGTTGGTTCTAGCTGGAGTGGTGCTGTTCCTTTCAAAGCGCAAAACAGCGTGCGCACACGTCAGGTAGTTGAGGGGCCTTTTAAAATTGATATTAAGGAATATCTTAATCCCTGGCTTTATAGTTATGGCTTCGGCTTCCGCTCCATGATGTTAGGGTATTACATGAAGTTTGATGTGGCCTGGCCGGTTGAAAACTATGAGGTCAGAGATCCAAGATTCCATGTCACGCTCGGTTTTGATTTCTAGGCGAGTACTACACGCCTTTACTTTACAGGAATAAAAATTCTATACCTTCGCGGGTAAATACTTAAGAGCAAGCTTACACATTTATGATTAAATCCATGACCGGCTTTGGCCAGGCCGTCTCCAACGGTACTGAAGCAATCA
>JANOLM010000418.1:0-8019 GCA_031419815.1 Bacteroidia bacterium | reverse complement strand
AGTTCGTCATATAACAGCAATTCTTTTGCCCTTTCAATTTTATGGATGATGATGAATTGCTGTATGGTAATGCCCTTCACCTCTGAAAATAGGTTGGAAAGGTAGGTGTAGTCATAATTTAGTTTTCCACTGATATGATCAGAATAATTCATTTTAGGCAATTCATCGGAATGATGTATCATTTCGGTAATCACGTTTTTTATTTTTTCAATCAAGATAGCTCTCTTATCGTCCATCAATTCAAGCCCTGAATTGAACAAACCAATTTTCAGTTGCTCTTGCTGTTCATCAGAAATGTCTTCCATAATCTCAACTTCACCTAGATCAACAACTATGAAATGCAGTCCAAGCTTTTTCAACTCTTCCTTCACCGCCATTTTACAACGGTTGCTCACCATGAATTTGATGTATATTTTCAAGTCAATTCTATTTTCAGAGTAGGACAAAGATAGAAAGTTACATAATTATAGAAATAACGGATCGGATTGAAATGACTTTTCATTACACAGTTAGCACCCTTAAATTAGGTTCTTTCCAAGCGAAAGGTGCGATCACACTCGCTGGTAACCCTTACACACTTCTGAAAAAGTCTTACACATATCACAGGTTTTTCAGTTGCCCATTTACCTCTAAAAAAGAGGATGGAGGCATATAGCGAGAACACAGTCCATTGATGAGAGAAAATTTCAGGTACAATTCACGAAAAAAAATGGCTGCCTAAATGATTTAGGCAGCCTCTTTCTGCTTTGGAAAGAGATCGCGCCATGCGATCCCTTCTTTATAAAGTCTACACCCTATTCTATGATCTAAGGTTTAGTGATCGTGTTTGTATTTGTTAATACTACCGCACCATTTCTGGCAAGCATTCTACCCTCGGCAGTAGCACCTGAACCCATTGTTATAGATGTTAAAGCCAGCACGTTTCCTTTAAAAGAAGTGCCATCTCCAATGGTTGCTGAACTACCCACCTGCCAAAATACATTTTTGGCCTTAGCTCCTCCACTGAGTATAATATTACCACCACCTCCACCTACTGTGGTCAGGGCAGATCCTACCTGGAAAATCCAAACGGCAGTTGAATCACATGGAGATTGAGCATCAAGCGTAAGATTGCCAGACTGTATTAAAAGTGTTGACGTTGATTTATAAATTCCGGGAACAAGTGTCTTGCCACCCTGGTCGCCTGAGAGTATAACAGGTGCCGGAGAAGTGGCTGCTTCAGCAAAAAGATATGCATCTGTCAGGTCTAGTTGTGCCTGTGGCGAAATTCCAGGAGAAACAAGATCATCTGCGGAATAGATTGCTCCATTTAAAATGATAGCTGGCGGAAATCCTGTAACAGAAGAACGAAAGCCTGGGCTTATACCAACATCTAAATCATTAATTATACTAGGCCCTGCATTGTTGCTAATTCCCACGCCTGCAAGAATCCCGAAACGGCCAGCTGTTTTAAGATCAACTTTCGTTGGCCCGCAAGCTTCAACTTCGCCTATGTTACACAAAGGTCCAGTGGTGGTAAAGCTCCATACATAGGCATTCTCCAAGGGCATGCCAAGCCCGTTCTTAACACCTGTTGTAATTGTAGCAGTATAGGTGGTAGCTGGTAAAAGATTGCTTGTAGGTGTAAAAGTGCCAGTTGTGCCAGAGTAGGTAACAGCGCCCGAAACTAAAGTTGCTCCAGTCATTAAAGTAAAAGTGGATGCTGTAACCGTTAAGGGATCAGTCTCATCGCTGAAAGTAGCCTTGATAGCTTTATCGAGAGCAACACACTTGGCCAAATCTGGTGGGTTAACAGAAATAACTGTGGGTGGGTGACACGTGGTAAAATCCCATTCGTAATCATTTGATAGCGATTTACCGGAGGTGTCTTTAGCCTCCTTTGTGATAGTGGCTCTAACAGCAGTGTGGTGTTTCAGATTGGCTGTTGGAGTAAATGTGGCCGTCATACCTGAATACGATACTTTTCCAGAAACATTTGCACCTGCCTGCTTTACAATAAATGAAGAGGTAGTGATGGAGGAAGGATCCATAGCCTTATTAAAGGTGGCTGAGATGGTGAGGTTATCGCCATTTGCCTCTTTGTTTATCGGATCTGCCGAAGTGATCTCAGGATGTATGCCGATTTCATCCTCCTTTTTGCAACCGACAACTAATACAACCAATAGCATTGCTATGATTGGGAATGCTTTTTTTACGTTCATTTTTTAATTTATTTTTAAAGTGTGAGTGATTACATTCACATCTTCAAGTACCTGAACCCCTGCATTATCAACAGCATCCAAACGCCACGATGTAAACTTTTCATCTTATCTTTAACCATTAAAGAATGATGCCTGCAGGAAATCATAAGAAAATGAGGTTGCTGAAATTATGCTGGGAACTATATTCCACAATCAACTTTACAATTGCGCAAGTATGTGCCCAGTAACGATACATAAAAATGCTAAGCAATGTCTTGCAGCATCACTTCTTAATCGAAGGCGATGAAACTTCACAAGAGATGCTACTCTCGGGGAATTATATCTATGAGAACCGTGCGGTTATGAAAGCGCCCCTCTGGAAATTTATTTTCAAACGGTGATACATTTTGGTCTTCACCATATCCAAATACTTCAAAGGTAACATCGCTCCTGCCCGCCTTCATCAGGCTGTTTTCCATAATACTCCTGACTTCGTTAGCTCGGGCCATTGATAATGTCAAGTTATGGTCTCTATCACCTATAATATCAGTATGGCCACGAATAACAACCGTTCCGCCATTAGGTATCTTCGATGTCACAATTTCGGTGAGGTACTTTTCATACATCGCAATGACCTTCGATTCATTGAATTCAAAAATGACACTGAACCTCATTCCCTCCTCGTCTTTGGGGGGCGTCCACCGTACGATGTGTGCGGAAGTCTCCTTTCTTATCATCTTATTATTTTTTGTCTGGCCAATCATCGTCACTTTATAATCACCTTCGGGGCGTTCGGCTAAAATGGATTCTCCTGGCAAACTCAAATTCTCCTGTGTATAGGGTCCAAAATATTGCACGTGATCTGTTTCATCTTTGATTTCCAGCGACCAAAACTCGAACGCTTTACTCGCTCCCTCAACAGAGAAAGAAACATAGCTATCAAGTGGCGCCTCGTTCTTAATTTCCAGAGGTTGCAATGGAACATCCGGCCCACTCTGAAACTCCATTAATAAATCCGGGGCACTGCTCTCGACAGATACTCTTCGGTCGTCTCCCTCACGCAGAAGGTCACGTTTGCCACCCGCTTGTACTGATGAGAATTTTGGTTTATCGCGTCCCTCCATGCTAATCCGCGAAGGATCAATTTCAAATACACTTGACAAGTATCGTTTTATTGACTCAGTCATTGCCCTTGCATCCTCCAGGCCTTTGCTTGACGAGCCAACTAACGTAATGGTTGAGGAGAGATTTTTTTGCATGCGGTCGCCTAAAATGTTCAGAACATTATAATAGACAATCATTGCACGGCCTGAACGATCCGACAATTTTTTAGGTGTAAACACTTCCAGTTGGCCATCTTTGAAATCTTTTACCTGAGCTTTACTGAGCAGCACATAACGATCTGGTATCACCGTTGATGCTTCATTAAAGAATACATAGTTACGAAGTGGGAATGTTTCCCTTACCCTGCGCTCAACCGCACTGTTTTTGGGAGAGTTAATAGAAAAGCTAACTCCGGGTGGAGAGATTTTATGACCTCGCCCAAACTTTAGCGCAGCGCCCACTCTCACTGTAGTTATATTCCATGTTTCTATGGAACGCGGAGACTGACCAAAATACGGTTGAAAAGAAATAAAAGGTGAAAATACCGCTGACATTAGCATGTTACGTGATGAAAGTGGAATATCGTACCCTACTCCAACTTGCATTGAGATTAGCCTTTTGTGTACCACACTAAAATCTCCTTTCACATCGGGGTTAGCGACTTGTTCAGGAAAATCAGGGTTAGTCTTTTGGCTGTACACGAATGATTTTGTCACATTAAAAGCCAGACGAGGACCACCAAACAAATAAAAATTAGATTTGAAAGGGGCAAATCGCAAGCTGGGTTCCACCGTGATGTAACGGAGCTTGGTGGATAAGCCCGTAAGGCAATTACATGGAGAAACTACTTTATCAAACGAACCATCGCGGCCGTCATATCCTGACTGCAGCATTAAGCCCCATCTTGATTGGGGGCGATGAAACTCCACAAGAGGAGCAAGATAAAGTCCTACACCATCTCCATGATGAAAACCAGCGGGAACCTTTAAACCTGAATTTAGGCGTTGCGTGGTGCCGCGATAAAAATTAAAATTTGCACCAGCCGATCCGCCAATCCACCATGAGGGTTTGGTGAACTCAGCTTCTTGTGCTTGAAGGGGCGCTTGCATACCTATTAAAATCAAAACACTGACAATAAAATATTTAATGTTGAGGCGAGAAGAAAGCAGCTCCATACGCGGACTGCTTTTTAAATTAGCTTTAGCATTCATGTTTTTCATGAATTAAGGCTTATCGATACTATTTGTATTGGTTAATACCACTGAGCCATTTCTGGCAAGCATTCTACCCACTGCGGTTGCACCAGAATTCATGGTGATAGAGGTTAAAGCCAAAACGTTTCCTTTAAATGAGGTGCCATCTCCAATGGTAGCAGAACTACCAGTTTGCCAAAAGACATTTTTGGCTTGAGCACCTCCGCTTAAAATTATATTGCCACCTGCTCCGCCTACGGTGGTAAAGTCAGAAGTTATCTGGAAAATCCAAACGGCATTCGCATCACCTTGAGCATCGAGCGTCAGATCACCTGACTGAATTAAAAGAGTTGAAGTCGTTTTATAGATGCCAGGAGCAAGTGTTCTTCCACCCACATCGCCTGACACGGAGGAGGGTGCCGGTGAAGTTGCTCCCTCAGCAAAAAGATAAGCATCGGTCAGGTCTTGTTTGGCCTGTGTTAACATGGCAGCAATGCCCAAAGGAGCTGTATCATCGCTGGCATATATGGCTCCATTTACCAAAATGGCAGGAGGAAATCCTGTAATCGAAGAGCGAACACCTGGGCTTATCCCAACATCCAGGTTACGGATCTCACTGAAGCCCGCGTTGTTACTTACTCCAACGCCTGCGATAATCCCGAACCGAGCAACCGATTTAAGATCAACAGCCTGCGGACTTAAAATTGCATCGGTATGAAAGCTCCACACATAATCATTTGCCAATGGAATGCCGGCAAGATTCTTAGCTGCTGTGGTAATGGTAACAGTATAGTTGGTACAGGATGAACATTTAACCGTTGGGGTAAAGGTGGCAGTCGTGCCGGAGTAGCTCACTTGGCCTGAAACTAAAATTTCTCCTATACTCAAGGTAAAGCTTGAAGTTGTGATTGTGGAAGGATCCATCGCTTCACTGAAAGTAGCACTGATTACTTTATCAATCGCAACGCCTGTTGCCAGATTTACAGGATCAGTAGAATTTACGATAGGAGCGATCATAGTTCCTGTGGTAAATGACCACACATAGTCATTCGCCACAACTACGCCCTGTAAATTCTTAGCTCCGGTAGTAATGGTGCTGGTATAAAGGGTATTGGGTAAGAGAGCGCTTGAAGGTGTAAACAATGCCGTTGTACCGGTATCTGAAACTGTTCCTTCAACGGCCGTTGACCCGTGCTTTAAGGTAAAGGTTGTAGGCGTGAGCGTCAAAGGATCCATTGGCGCACTAAAAGTTACTGTAACTTTTTTATTTAGGAATACGGCAGTTGCATTGTTTGCCGGGTCGGTAGAAATAACTTTAGGCGACACGGTTGCGCCCGTTGTAAAGCTCCACACATAAGGGGTTTGCAAGGCATTGCCCAAGAAATCTTTTATTGCTGTGCCAACCGTGCCCGTATAGGTAGTATTGGATTTGGGTTTGGTGCCTGGCACAAAACTCATCGTATGCGTGAGTGAATCATACGTCAATGTGCCTGAAATTTCATCTGAACTTTTCGTTTTTCCACCGACACGGCCACCACCAGCACTAGATAAAGTGAAAACAGAAGGGGTGATCGTAAAAGGATTCATCGCTTCATTGAAGGTTACCGTAATTATTTGGTCGAGTGCTACACTGGCAGAAAGATTTGATGGGCTGGTGGATATCACAACCGGACACACACCAACAGTTTCCACATTCACATCTGTGCAACCACCTATACATGCCGCCAGCAACAGGACTGCCATTGCGGTCGTCCACAATTTCTTCACCTTCACATCGTATATTTTAGAATTCATTCCGCTACCATTTGTTACCAATGGCATGTCTATGTTCACTTAAGAAACTTGTGCCAGTGTGAATGACTTTAGAAACAAGCTTGGCGTATGGCCAACTTAAGAATTGGTGTGTACTAAATTCCCCAGATAATCTTGACGGTTGAAAAAGTTTATGGATAGCGACCGAACTTTTTCTGGAAAAAACTTAAAAAAATGGCTGCCTGATTTTTCAGGCAGCCATTCAAATGGGTGTATCGTATTGATCAGAAAACTTTACTTCTTAGGAAATATATCTATGACCACAGCACGGTTATAAAAACGCTCCTCCGGGAAGTTGTTTTCCATAACTGTTAAGCAGTGCTTCCTGCCTGTGTTAATTTCCACTGGTGCCAAGGGCACATCGGGTCTAGTCTGATGCGGCATCCATAATTTTTTTTTCATACTATTAATTTTTAGAGTGGAATATTTAAAACTTGTTGAAAAAAAAGCTGCCCCGAGGGGCAGCTTCTATTGGATTTTGTTTTCCTTTTAATTATTTATGGCTTCGTAATCGCATTGGCATCAAGAATAACAGCAGTCTGTGCTAAAGCACGACCGTTCATTGAGGCACCTGTTTGAAAAGTAATGCCTGTCATCGACAATATGACTCCCTCAAAGTGAGCGGTTGTTCCTATAGTCGCCTGACCAGCTACCTGCCAGAAAATATTCTTTGGCAAAGCACCACCGATTAAGGTAATGTTAACCGCATTGCTCATGGTAAGGTCACCGGAAATCTGGAAGATCCAAACATCAGTGGCGCTACCTGAAATAGTAAGACTTGAAGGCATAGTAACTGTGCTTGTCCATTTATACAGCCCAGGTGTAAGCGTTCTTCCTCCAATATTTCCAGTTCCCAGTTCAGAGAAATCTGGTGAAGGACGACCTGCCGCATCATTATAAGCTGTAATCATATTGTTTACAGCAGTGGTTAGATTAATTGGAGTTGGACTCGCCATATCGGCCGCGTATAGATTTCCAGTCACTTGTGGTGAAGTCGCAAATCCAGTTCCGTTAGTCAAACCAAATCCAGTGATGAAAGATGTGGCAGCAGGACTCAATCCCATGTCTCCAGTAATTGCAGAAGTGGGGATATTATTGATTGCTGTTTTCGCAAGAATCACATAATTACCAGCTGCTCCAAGATCAACAACAGCCAAACTTGATGAAGTACCACCAGTTGTGAAACTCCAAACGGTATTAGCCGCAAGTGCATTGCCTGCTACGTCCTTTGCTCCGGTAGTTATCGTGGCGGTATACACCGTGCTTGCTGCCAGGATAGTTGTCGGGGTAAACGTTGCTGTTGTTCCTGAATATGCCACTGCACCAGCAACGGCTGTTGTTCCCTGCTTAAGGGTAAACGTAGTTGTGTTGATCGTTGAGGCAGTCATTGCCTCACTGAAGGTTAGCGCAACAACTTTATTGCGTGCAACACCGGTGGCATTGTTTAGCGGGTCTGTTGAGTTTACCACTGGCAAAGCTGTGTCTGGGGCGGCACCTGTAGTAAAGCTAAAAGTATAGTTAGCTGCCAATGCGTTACCTGCCAAATCTTTAGTTCCTGTAGAAATGGTTCCAGTATAAACTTTACTGTATTCCAAACTGGCTGTTGGAGTAAAGGTTCCTGTTGTGCCTGTTTTCGTAACTGTTCCTGCAACGGAAGTTGTTCCTTGCTTAAGGGTAAACGTAGTTGCGTTGATCGTGGTTTGATCCATCGCTTCGCTAAAGGTTGCAAC
>JANOLM010000417.1:0-1638 GCA_031419815.1 Bacteroidia bacterium | reverse complement strand
ATGAACATAAATACGCGAATCATTGCTGATCTCTTTCAGTAAGTTCAATGCTTTGTATTGATAGGGAAGAGACTTTTCTGGTTCGTACAATCGCAGATATAGTTCGGCATCCCACATAATGGCAAGCGCGGCTTTTAACTTTGCTTTTACGGACTGAATAAAAAAAGTTGCTTCTTCCGTATCATCATGGTTGTGCATGAATGCTTTTGCAGGATCCTCTTTTTCGTTAGTATCTTTCAACTCATGTTCATGTTCCCGAGCTTCATTCTTTTTCTGATCTACAAGATTGTGTTCGTTTTCGGTGTCATGTTGATGGCCAAATTGTTTGGTGGGATCAGTTTCTTCCTCCTCCTCATGATCGATAGCTTCTTGGGCAATTCCGGATTCCGCTTCTTCGCCCATAAACTGGCCATAGCGCAAGCGCAAAACTTTTTGATCATATCCCAACTCATTGCTGGTAGAGTTGAAGAATTGCCGCGTTAGCTTTTTTCTTTCTTTCAATAGTTTTTCGGTGTCGATAATGATCTGCCGCTGACTTCTGAAATATTCCGGCATAAGGTCAACGCCCAGTCCATCATCGGCTGAAGTAATTTCTGTGGTGGTGTCTTGCAGGGCAATAAAAAATGTTTCTGTGCGATGGTGATTCGCCACTGGCATTTTGTTATCAAAGGCCTCCACATAAAAGTATAGTTCATCACCAGGATCTAGTCCAAGTTTTTTTAAGTTTAGCGATACACCAGCACTCACTTGATTGCCAATTATTTTTTCCGGTTTTGTAAAGCGTAATTTTTCTTCTCTGAATTTTATGCCTTCGCCACTTCCTTTGCTCACCGTAGCTGTGATAAAGGCATCTTTCAATCCATAATCATCACTTAACGATGACTTCACCTCAATAGTAAGATTATCGTTAATGCCCAGTTTAGTAAACTGTGTCAGGTTATCAATAGAAATTTTAGGTGGCTGATCTTTGGTGATTTCGATTTTGTAATAATCAGACAGATGAATTTTATTCTTGTCGCTCCATTGTATTTGATAGAAGCCCGGTTCTGTGATGATCTTTTCTTTGGAATAAATAAGCCCATCATTTTTTATAAGGTTGGATGAATCCCTTCCTGAAAAAAGAATTTTGGCATCTGTAACATCTCCGGAAAATTCTGCAAGCCATTTCACGCGACTGCCTTCCGCTAAAGTGAGGTTGAAACTTTCGGCTGTGAATGATTTGAATTGAGTATATGCCGGGGGTGTAATAAATATTGATAGTGATCGGATGAAGGGTGCAGATAAATCTTTATCAATAGGTTTGATTTCTTTTCTTGTAGATACAGGTTCAATGAAAACCTGTTTAGTAGAAACAGCAAAGGATGATAAGGCAAAATAAATAACGGAGCAACCGACAAATATTCCAAAAGACTGCTTGATGAAATGCGGAAGTTTTATCTCCGGATAGATCTGGTTGAATTGCTGAAGGATCTTTTCTTTTTGAAGTTGCTGTAATGTGGTCAGTTCATTTTCATCACGAATAAGAAGATCGGAACTTTCTTTTAGCTGTTTATAGCGTTCGTTGAGGTAGCGGATGAAAAAAGAAGTATCAAGTTTGTGAAGTCTGTAATGGATGAACCTTAGCGCAAATACAATGAG
>JANOLM010000416.1:0-4775 GCA_031419815.1 Bacteroidia bacterium | reverse complement strand
TTACCAATGCTAATGTTGGTGTAAACATTCCCGTTCAACAATTGAGCGAAGACTTTGATGCTATTGTATTAAGTGGTGGCTCAACGATTCCACGCGACTTACCAATCCCCGGAAGGAATTTGAAAGGCGTTCATTTCGCCATGGATTTTCTTACGCAACAAAACCGGAGAGTAGGAGGAAAGAAAGTTGAAGTCGAGGATATTTTTGCCACCGGGAAAAATGTAATTGTAATTGGTGGCGGTGATACTGGTTCCGATTGTGTAGGAACATCCAATCGTCATGAAGCTGCATCTGTTACTCAAATTGAAATTTTATCCAAGCCACCAAAGGACAGAAACGAAACAATGCCCTGGCCAAGCTGGCCGATGATCTTACGCACCTCCACTTCGCATGAAGAAGGTTGCGAGCGCCAGTGGTCTATTGTTACCAAAGAGTTTATTGGTGATGCCAATGGAAATGTAACAGGTTTGAAACTTGCCGAGATAGAATGGAAAAAGGTAGAACCAGGAAAAGCTCCCTCCTTCTCTGAAATCCCGGGAACGGAGAGAACAATACCATGCGATCTTGCTTTGTTAGCATTAGGCTTTTTATATCCGCAACGTCAAGGATTGTTGGATCAACTTGGGGTAGAGGTTGACGAACGTGGCAATGTAAAATGTAAAGGTTATCAAACTTCTGTTGAAGGCGTTTTCTCTGCCGGTGATATGCGCAGAGGGCAATCACTAGTGGTGTGGGCGATCAGTGAAGGAAGAGAGGCAGCCAGAGCCGTGGATAAATATCTTGTTGGAGAAACTCTTCTGGAGGCGAAAGAAGAAGGAATGTTGAGTGTAAAATAATTTCGTTTGATTATCTTTAACTGTGGAAGTTAGAGACCCCCTAGTTGTTTATAACAAATCAAAGCTCACCGAAGAAGAATATCTTCTCTTCGAGAAAGCCTCGCAAGAAAAGCACGAATATTTTAAAGGAGAGATTTTTGCCATGGCAGGGGCAGGGGCTGGAGCCAGGCATAATGTGATCTTCTCAAATCTTTTTGGTGAATTAGCTTATCGATTAAAAGGCAAGCCTTGCAGGCCTTACGGAAGCGACTTGCGTATTCACATTCCTGAAAACACTCTTTATACCTATCCGGATATTTCTATCATCTGTGGAGATATTATTCCATCCAAGACCGATCCAGATACTGCTGTTCAACCAACTGTTTTGATTGAAATTTTATCACCTTCAACCAAGAATTATGACCGCGGTGGAAAGTTCATTTTGTATCGCGACATACCAACATTAAAAGAGTTTATTGTCATCGATTCTGATTCGATCAGTATTGAAGCCTATCACATCAATGAGCAGAATAATTGGGAATTGAAAGACCTCCGGTTCTTGGAAGATCTTTTATCGATCAGGTCTGTTGGGGTGTCCTTAAGTCTCAAGGAAATTTATGAAGGGACTAAGCTTTAAACGGCTTTTTTCCTTCTACATTTGAATTCAACCTCAACTCATGAAAAAAATCATTTCAGTTTTTTGTATGGCCATTGTCTGTGGCTATTCATTCGCACAAACTCTCTCGAAGAAAGAAAAAGAAATTCTCAAACTCATCGACAGTCATCACGAAGAGTCTATTTTATTCCTGAAAAAGACAGTCAACATAAATAGTGGAACAAATAATTTGAAGGGCGTGAGTGAAGTGGGGATGTTATTCAATGAAGAGTTTAAGAAAGCAGGATTTGAAACCCGTTGGATTGATATGCCTGCTGAGATGAGGAGGGCCGGTCATTTATTTGTGGAAAAGAAAGGAACCAAAGGCAAACGTCTTTTACTGATAGGTCATTTAGATACGGTATTTGAACCTGATAGTCCGTTTCAAGCTTGGGTAGATCAGGATTCTGTTGCACTTGCTCCAGGGGCGAATGACATGAAAGGAGGCGATGTTATTATTCTTTACGCATTGAAAGCCTTACAGGAAACCGGAGTACTAAAGGATGCTCAATTGATTGTTGCCCTTCATGGAGATGAAGAAAATGGTGGTGATCCCGAATCGATCAGTCGCAAAGATATTATCGATGCTGCCAAACGAAGCGACTATGCATTGGCTTTTGAAACAGCAACTGGTTTTGGTTTCGGAACGGTTGCTCGCAGAGGCTCCAGCAATTGGCAACTAAAAGTTACAGGCAAACGGGCACACTCTGGAGGAGTTTTTTCGCCAGGCACAGGTGCAGGCGCTATCTATGAAGCTTCAAGAATCCTGAATGATTTTTACAAAGAACTTCCGGAAAAATATTTGACTTTCAATCCTGGTATAATCGTTGGCGGCTCAACTGCTGAGATAGAGTCTTCCACGGGAAGGGCTTCTGGAAAAAATAATGTCGTTGCGGAAACAGCTCTGGTTAAGGGTGATTTGAGATTCATTTCAGAAGATCAAAAAAATCAAGCCAGAAAAAAAATGACGGAGATTGTAGCAAGACATCTGCCGATGACGGATGCCACCATCACGTTTGAAGACGGAATTCCCTCCATGCCCCCAACAGATGGCAACTATCAATTACTTAATACGCTCAGCACAGTAAGTGTAGATCTGGGTATGGGCGAAGTAAAACCATGGGATCCTGGGCAGCGAGGTGCTGGTGATATCTCTTATGTAGCTCCCTACATCAGTGGCATTGATGGCCTGGGTGCGATGGGTCGCGGGGCACACAGTTTAAATGAAACAATCGATCTGCGAACGTTCAATGACCTGACCAAAAGGGCTGCTATTCTAATTTATAGACTTACAAGACCGTAACGATTGATTAATTCATTCCTTACTTTTACTGTGTTAATTAAAATATAACAGTATGAATTTCCGAATAGAAAAAGATACCATGGGCGAGGTGCAAGTGCCTGCCGACAAATATTGGGGCGCACAAACAGAACGCTCACGCAATAATTTTAAAATAGGGCCGGAGGCAAGCATGCCAAAGGAAATCATTTATGCTTTCGGCTATTTGAAAAAAGCTGCTGCTATGGCCAATCATGAATTGGGTGTTTTAGCTGCGGATAAAAAAGACATGATCGCCAAAGTATGTGATGAAATTGTGGCTGGCAAATTAGATGATCAATTTCCATTGGTGATTTGGCAAACAGGCTCTGGCACTCAAAGCAACATGAATGCAAACGAAGTGATTGCCTATCGCGCACATGTGTTGTCGGGAGGCAAATTAACAGACGAGAAAAAAGTGCTTCATCCCAATGATGACGTGAATAAATCACAATCATCAAACGATACATTTCCAACAGCCATGCACATTGCAGCCTATAAGCAAGTGATGGAGATCACACTGCCCGGAATGAAGAAGTTGCGCGCGACATTAGCAAAAAAATCTTCCGACTATAAAAATATTGTAAAGACTGGTCGCACCCACTTTATGGACGCCACCCCGCTTACACTTGGTCAGGAGTTTTCGGGTTATGTGCAACAAATAGATAACAGTATTCGCGCCATTAAAAATGCCTTGGAGGCTATTAGTGAATTAGCATTGGGAGGAACGGCTGTGGGCACAGGATTAAATGCTCCTAATGGATATGATGTGTTAGTGGCAAAAAAAATTGCTGAGCTTACTGGCTATCCATTCGTTACTGCTCCCAATAAATTTGAAGCACTCGCAGCGCATGATGCAATGGTGGAATTATCTGGTGCCCTAAAGCGGGCAGCCGTATCATTTATGAAAATAGGAAACGACATCCGAATGTTAAGCTCGGGCCCACGCTCGGGCATAGGTGAGATTGTTATTCCCGATAACGAACCTGGCTCATCCATTATGCCAGGCAAAGTAAATCCTACACAGCCCGAAGCATTGACGATGGTTTGTGCGCAAGTGATGGGTAATGATGTGGCCGTTTCAATTGGTGGTTCATTAGGGCATTTTGAATTGAATGTTTTCAAACCGGTAATTGCATCCAATGTGCTTCAATCAGCAAGACTGATTGGCGATGCTTGTGTTTCATTCAATGATAAATGTGCTACCGGGATTGAACCTAACCTGGCTATCATTAAACAACACATGGAAAACTCATTGATGTTGGTAACCGCACTCAACACACACATCGGTTATGAAAACGCAGCCAAGATTGCTAAGAAAGCCCATAAGGAAAATAAAACACTCCGTGAAGCTGCTGTTGAGTTAGGCCTGGTCACATCGCAGCAATTTGATGAGTGGGTGAGGCCTGAAAAGATGGTTGGCAGTCTTTAAGAAACTTTCGGCAGCCTGTTAGTTACCTCCAGGTTCGGTAAGCTGCACCTCACTAGGGCAGGGCTGACGCATCTAATTTTTTTGTTACGATTTCAGTCTAAATTCGAACATTGGTATCGATCTTCTTAAATCTTCTTGCGATCAAAAAGCTTCATTCTTGCCAATGAACCAAGAATGCAAAAGGCAGTAGTTACCGCGGCTTTACACTAAACGTGTAGTAGAAACCAAACTGGGCAACTCTGCTATATGTGTTGTAAGAAATCTTGCCTGGTCCCCCTATCGATATCATAGTTCCTAGCTTATGCACGTTAACAAGTCCATAGTAATAATCTACTCCCAACTTAAAGCCAGCTGCAATCGGGTAGCGAAGCGTTCCAAATAGGCCAGCCTCATTTCGACCAGCAAACACATCACTTGGATTTCCGTTATTCTTAGGCACTGAATAGTGCCTGTAGCTTCCACCGATTCCGACTTGAAATTTCATTATCTGATATTGGATTGTCAACGGAACGCCAAACATAAAGTGATTGTATGTGCTCAATGAGCGGTCAACCT
>JANOLM010000415.1:0-7291 GCA_031419815.1 Bacteroidia bacterium | reverse complement strand
GCTTTCAAGCAGTGAGTCATATAGAGTTTTGAAATCCTTCTCTGAAAGTTGCTTGACAATGTTCTTGAGTTTGGTCATGAAGGAACAATTAAGATGTCAAAAGTTACAAAATTTATAAAGGAGTACAAGTGCTTGTTTGATGAAGGCAATTGTGCTGAAGTGGGAAGATAAAGAATTTGGTGTCACAAGATTTTGAATATATTTGCATCCCTTAGGAGTTTAGCTCGGCTGGCTAGAGTGGCTCGATGTTATCGGGGAAAGTCAGCAGTTATAAAAAAAATATAAAGGGGGATTAGCTCAGCTGGCTAGAGCGCTTCCATGGCATGGAAGAGGTCATCGGTTCGACTCCGATATTCTCCACTTAGATTATAGACTTCTTCGTTCATATTCTCTATTCTGAGAAATGAAAGGAGCAGTTACATTCAGCAAATGATTAGGCTACAAAGCGCAAACTTCAGGCTTTTCTATTTTCCGCCAATTTCCTCATCGCCCTCACACGATCAGGATCAACTGTACGAACTTTAAACTCTGCCCCTTCATCCGAACCCATCCCGGCAATATTTTGGTTTTTATAGTTCATTTCGCTTTCGCGAAAAGCAGTTGCCGAAAAATGGATTTCAGTTGCTTTGGATTTAGCTAAAATTTCCTGAACGGTATTTTCATTTACACCAGAGCCTGGCATGATGGCAATCCTTCCATTTGCTTTCTTTATTAATTCACCAATCAGATCAGAACCTTTCAACGCCTGAGCTTGTTGCCCAGCGGTAAGAATCCTATCAAAGCCTGCTTCAATACAATCTTCCAATGCCTCAAAAGGATCGCGGGTCATATCGAACGCACGGTGACAGGTAACTTTCAAAGGTCTGGCTTTAACAATCAATTCCTTGCAGCGCTTTTTATCAAGCGTTCCATCTGGATTTAAAATTCCAAACACCACGCCATCTACACTTATCTTTTGACATTGAGAGATGTCGCGCTTCATACAATGAAATTCGTAATTGGAATAATGAAAATCTCCTCCACGCGGCCGGATCATCACATAAACATCCAGGTTTACATTTTGCCGCACAGCTTCAATGGTTCCATACGATGGTGTGGTTCCTCCTTCACTTGGATTATCACAAAGTTCAATGCGGTCGGCTCCACCCTCTTGGGCTTTAAGAGCCGATTCAATATTATAAACAACTATTTCACAGGTCATAAAAGTCAGAATTGCTGATGTAAATGATCAATTGATAGATATAATTTTTGTGTAAATTAAAACATTTAAACCTTAGGGGACTTCTAAAAATTAAATTTCCGCTTATCATTTCCCTTCGCCTGCCACGCGCTTCGCATGGGGGGAAACAGGAATGAGGTGATTAAAGGAATCAATTAAATTTTTAGAACCCACCTTCATCTAATGGCAACATCAGAACGTCTTTACTCCCTTGATGTTTTTCGCGGCATAACGGTGGCTGCTATGATTCTCGTAAATAATCCTGGTAGTTGGGACAGTGTCTATCCTCCTCTGCTTCATGCGAAGTGGAACGGGTGCACACCCACGGATTTGATTTTTCCCTTCTTCCTGTTTATTGTTGGGGTATCCATTCACTTTGCCTATCAGACAAAACTTGCCGAAGGCCTCAACCAAAAAATGTTTCTAAAAATCCTAAAACGCACAATAATTATTTTTTCTTTGGGAATATTTCTAAGCCTGTTTCCAAAATTCAGTTTCTCAGTAGTTCGAATCCCAGGAGTTCTTCAACGAATCAGCTTAGTGTTCTTCTTTTGCTCACTCATTTATTTTAAAGCAAATTGGCTGGCACAAATCCGAGTTGCAATCATTTTATTAGTCGGTTATTTTATGGTGATGACCTTTGTCCCTGTCCCCAATTTCGGCCCGGCAAATCTTGAGCCTGAAACAAATCTTGGCGCCTGGCTCGATCGATTTTTATTAAATGGTCATCTGTGGGCGCAAAGTAAAACCTGGGATCCCGAAGGTTTGTTAAGCACAGTTCCAGCAATCGCAACTGGGGTCTTAGGCATGTTGACTGGGAAACTTTTTTCAACTGTTGAAGAACCTGAGCAAAAAACCAGTTGGCTATTTTTTTTAGGCGCACTCCTAATCCTATTAGGGCTTGCCTGGGGTATGGTATTTCCAATCAACAAATCATTGTGGACAAGCAGTTATGTTTTATATACTGCCGGAATTGCGATGCAATTTCTGGCAGCTTCCTATTGGCTGATTGATGTGCAGGGTTTTAAAAAGTGGTCGACACCATTCCTATATTATGGGATGAACGCAATCTTTGTATTCGTTGCTTCAGGTTTACTGGCTAAGATTTTAATCCGTACTAAAATAACACTTGAAGACGACAAGGAAATTTCTTTGTGGTCATATCTGTACCAAAATTTATATGCAAGTTGGCTCAGCCCACACAATGCTTCGCTACTCTTTGCATTAACATTAATAGGGATTTTTCTAATCATTCTTTGGTGGATGTATAAAAAGAAAATTTTTATTAAGGTTTAACTAGCGGTTATACAATGGGTTTTGGGGCTGGGGTTATTTTTTCAGAAGATCTCCGTGATTTCAATTTTATAAAAAGTAAATTAACCGCTACCTATCTCAACGCTTCGCTGATTCCTTTACTTGATTTTGGTGGTAACCGAAGAAAATCAACTCTGTTTGACGACCACGGTTCAGATTCTTTTAGAATAGGCGTTGGCCCTTATGTTGGCTACAGGATTGACAGTTACTCAAAGCAAGTTTATAAAGATGGAGAAAAACGCAGTAATCGTGACCATGATAATTTTTATCTGAATAACATGCGCTATGGCTTGCGTGCTCAGATTGGTTTTAACGACATTGACTTGTTCATCAATTACGATATGAACGAATTGTTTGCGGCCGGAAAGGGACCTCAATTAAATGCGTTTAGTTTTGGTGTCACATTCTAATCAAATGTAGTTGGGGGCGCAAGATTTTGTGTCCCCAACATTCAAAACGAATCCTTACTCCTTAACATCAATTCCCTTTCATCATTTCGCACCGCAAGGTCATTACAAAATCGTGTGGGCGTTGGCCACTGCCACCATATCCAGAGCATAGTCGCGCCAAAGGCAACGGCAAACCAAACACTTCCCGTAAGGTAAAAGCCGATGTTCAATAGGAAAGCCATAAAAGAACCTAACGATGTTCGTAGCAGAACAAGGGGAAAATAACGATCCATTTTATCGCCAAGGCCGGCATTTTTACTCACCTCAATTAATCTCTTTCGAACATACAAGTGAACGGTTGTTAGTCCCAATAAGGCTAAAAGAAAAAGACTCCATTCAATAATCAAAAGAGTATCCGGATCGTGAACGATTGGTAAGATTTTTTCTATCTGTGTCTGGTAATAAAGGAATAAAAAAAAAGCAAGCGGAGACAGCACAAGGATATAGCAAATGTTGTAGAGCTTATAGAAGTACCCCTTAATAGAAGTGAAAATCATGACTGATTCAGCGTAATGTAAAATTAATTAATTATCTTCGGTTATTTATTAAGCAAAATTGTTGATGGAGGTCGTTGTAAATTTAACCCGCAAAGAACAAGTCATTCGCAAAGCAGCCGAACTCTTCCGGGAAAAGGGTTATGCCGCATCCTCCATGCGCGACCTGGCGCAAAAGCTGGGCATAGAAGCTGCCAGTTTGTATTCGCATATTAAATCAAAGGAAGAAATTCTTCATAGCCTGTGCTTCGACATGGCGGCAGAATTTAGAAAATCGTTGGTGGAAGTTGAGAAGTTGAATGTTACAGCCAGCGAAAGACTTCGTCTGGGAATAATAGGCCACGTTGAGGTAATGGCAAAAGACCTAACCGCATCGGCTGTGTTTATGAATGAACACAGGCACTTAAGTCAGCCTTACCTACGCGATTTTCTCCTGTTACGCATCAACTACATCAATCGGTTCAAAGCGATGATTGAATTAGGAGTAAAAAATAATGAGTTTAAATCATCCATCAATACAAAACTTGCCGTGATGACATTATTCTCATCGTTGAACTGGATGCCTCAGTGGTATGATCCGGGTTCTCTGATCCAGCCCGCTGAACTGGGACAACAACTTGCCGATATGCTTGTAAATGGATTAAAGAAATAGCTCAATTATTATCTTTTCCAGCAGCAGCCGAGCATCTTGTTCGTGTAAGCATCTTCAAAAATATTGCTTTTGACCACCTCAAACCTTTTTCCATCCCGATAGCTATCGGGAGAAAAGATGACAGGAGCTTTTAAAATGCCCCAAAGGATTAACCAACCTTCCTACTTCTTTGTTTACCTTTGCCAAACGCCCGTTAGTGGCCAAAGTTTATAGTTATGTACGGAGGAGGAAATACATTCGAAGGGATTAAAACAGATGGTCTGGCACTGGAAGATCCTGTAAAACTTGCCGCTTTTGAAGCACGGATCGATCGGGGGGAAAAAATTGAACCTTCTGATTGGATGCCCCAGCTTTATCGCAAGCAACTGATTCGCATGATTGAACAACATGGCCATAGCGAGATCATTGGTGCGTTGCCTGAAGGAACGTGGATTACCAGGGCACCCGGCTTTAAACGTAAAATGGCGTTGATGGCGAAAGTTCAGGATGAAGTGGGTCATGCTCAATTACTCTATAGCGCGGCTGAGACCCTGGGTAAATCACGCGAACAAATGATCGATGATTTGATCACAGGCAAATCAAAATATTCTAACATTTTTAATTACCCTACTTTCACCTGGGCCGACTGTTGCTTTATTTCCTGGCTGGTGGATGCCGGGGCGATTGTCAATCAATTAGCAAATGCAAAGGGAAGCTACGGTCCATATTGTCGGGCATTGGAAAGAATTTGTGCGGAGGAATCTTTTCATTTAAAGTACGGTCATCACTGTGTTATCTATTTAGCTTCTGGTACTCAAATACAAAGAGATATGTTTCAGGATGCCCTCAACAGATGGTGGCCTCCTATGATGCACTTCTTTGGCCCGTCTGATAAAATTTCTGTTCATACGCAGGTGCTAATGAAATGGAAAGTGAAGATGGGCACCAACGATGATATGCGAAATCAATTTCTGGATATGTATGTGCCAAAAATTTGGGAGTTAGGCTTTACGATCCCAGATCTCAAGCTCAAAAAAAATACAGACACAAAGCGTTGGGATTATACTGAGCCTGATTGGGAAGAATTCAAACGCGTAATTAACGGTGACGGACCTTGCAACAAAGAAAGACTTGAAGTGCGAAGAATTGCCGAGGAAAGAGGCAAGTGGGTGCGCGAAGCGTTGAAGTCGGCAAAAACTGAATACGTAACGCCTTTAGCTTAAAAATTACGTTCAAATTTCCTTTATAAACCAGGTCAGCCTTTATTAATAATTAAAGCTTTCTTGGTTTTCTTACTTTTTGATTTAAATTTTCTATAGGAGTATCTCCTATGCCAAACCAGCTAGTTTAAAAATTTTAAAGCATTTTGCTTATTAAATATTAAACTTATAAAACATTACCCCCCCCTAAAATTGCAGGCAGTTTTTTAATGACTGCTTTTCTCTTCCTTGTGTTATCTTGCGAGCAGCCTGAGCTACTTGAAAAGCAACCTGACAGTAACGATGGTCAAAACACAGTGCTTGATCAAAAACAAAAAGCCAATCCGTTCACAGCCGAAAACATGAAGCAAGCACTTAAAAATGTGCTTGCGCGACAGCCGGCAAAAAGCGGAAGAACAGAGTGTTGGGAGTGCGGTGTACCCTCCACTACACACAACTATGTGCGTTTCGCCCCACAGGATGTTGACCAGTTGATAACGCTGCATAACTATGGCTACGATCTTTATGATGTGCCGTTAGACCAGGAAGTGACCACCCAGGGCGAATACTATCAGGATCCATCGCTGCCAGCAGATGCCATTACTTACCAATACACATTGGTGCCAGACAATTACAACCTGCCCACAACTGTACCGTACACAATCATTAGCCAGGTGTTTTTATTTGACGAAACAGCAGGTGATGAGGCCGATGCGTGGATACCGGAACCTGATCCAGGTTCAGGATATTGCTATGAAGCAAACGGGGCGGCCTATATCTGTGGCTCAAACCCTCGCACGTATTTAAGGGTAAGTGGAAAATTGCCAGAAGATTTATATAAAAAGGCTACACGCACTTTGATTGAAGCTGGCATTAATTTGCCTGAACTGTACAATGAAGCCATGCGCCTGGTGGGCAGGGAAGATGAAATGATCGCAGCATCAAAAAATGGAAGGACACAAAGCTACCGACCCTCCGGCACTGTACAGGTAACAGACAATGTAACAGGTTTAACTGTGCCTGTAAAAAATGTGACCGTGAAGCTCCGGAGATTTTATAAACTGGATGACGTGGTTACCGATGCCAATGGAAACTGGATAGCGAGGAGGGTCTATGTGAAAAAGGCAAACGTTGTGTTGAAGTTCCAAAACAACGGCATGAAAATAAGGGGGATCAGTGGTGGTTTAAAACTTTGGGAATACGCCCAGATTCTTGAAAAAGAATGCGGGTTGTTCGCTGAAGGCCAGTTGCAAGGCTTAACCATTACCTTGCAGTATGAACCAACTGCCGATACCTATGCAGCCTTGCAATGGGCTGCTGCCCATTGCATGAACACCTACCATGAAGCCAAAGCATATAGCGTTACTAACAGCATCATTGAGCCTTACTATGGCATGAACGTTTGGATCTCATCGGACTGGCTAAGTTCTGCTTCCGCGCCCATGGTAAGGGCAATCATACACGATCCAATTACTCTCCTCAATGTCCTTAATTTTTTACTGTCTCCCTCGCCAGCAAGCAAGTTAACGATCCTTCGGAAGCTGCTGACCAACTGGCTGCCCGATGTTACCCTGCAACTGCGAGACGCTACCACCGGGTTCACCCGCAATGCCGATAACCTAAGCAACACCTTCTTCCACGAGTTTGGCCACTCGCAGCATTATTCGCAGGTTGGAAATCTTTATTGGGCACAAGAAATTATATACACGGTGGACAATGATGGCTATGGCAATAAAACCACTTCCGGTTCAGGCCGTGCGGCTGTGGTGGAGAGCTGGGGATTTTTTATTGGAAATACGTTTAATAGGACAAAGTATGCAGCCGTTGGAACAGCCTTGTCTAACGAAGTAAGTAATAGAGAAGGCCGAGCCCTTGAAAATCAAAGTCGTGATGATACCACACCTTACGCTTTTAATGGAACTAACTCTCGAGGCTGGATACCTGCTGGAATGTTGCATGATTGCACGGATGTTGGCGAACCTGCC
>JANOLM010000414.1:0-2957 GCA_031419815.1 Bacteroidia bacterium | reverse complement strand
TAAGGAGTTCTTCATATTGATTTCGGGAAGACACAATCAACACATCATTGAAATTCTTGGCGGCACCCCGGATCAATGAAATTCCACCGATGTCAATTTTCTCTACTATCTCATCTTCAGTTCCGCCTTTGTCTACAGTTTCTTCGAATGGATATAGGTCTACAATTACAAGATCAATTGCGGAAATTTTAAATTCTTTAGCCTGGTCTAAATCGTCTTTATCTTCTCTTCTGTAGAGAATACCACCAAACACAGCAGGGTGAAGTGTTTTAACGCGGCCACCAAAAATAGATGGATAACCAGTTAGTTTTTCAACAGGAATCACCTTGTGCCCAAGCTTCTCTATAAATTCCTGAGTGCCACCTGTTGAGACAAACTCAACACCTTGCGCGGCCAGTGTTTTGATGATGGGTTCAAGTTTATCTTTATAAAAAACGGAAATAAGGGCACGAACAATTTTTCTGGAATTCATAAATAGATCTTAGGCTCTGCCTGGCAAGCTGTCGCAAAAATGGATTTTTTCATGCTAGAACGCTAAATAAAATGGCCACAGATTCACTGATTTTTTAGGCAATAGATAATTTGTGAATCAGTGCCTAAGCTTAACTCAAGCCATACAAATGATCACGCTCTTCAAATTCTTCAGATTCAATGGTGAAATCATCTGCATCCATAAAAGCTGGAAATTTGTCGCGATAAGAAAGCAATGAATTGGCATTGACCTCCAATGTTCTGATTGCCTCACCGTCATCGATGGTGAAGATTGAATCACCTTTTGGACTTATAATAGACGATTGACCGTTATATTCTATGCCGTTATCATCTGTTCCCACGCGGTTGACCCCAACAACATAGCTTAGGTTTTCAATTGCCCTTGCCTTCAACAAGACCTCCCACGCGTTGATCCTCACCCTTGGCCAGTTGGCTACATAAATCATTAAGTCGTAAGAAGGTTTTTTTAAAGAGGCATTCCACCGGTTGCGGCTCCACACAGGAAAACGTAAGTCGTAACAAATAAGCGGGCAAATCCTCCACCCTTTCCAATGGCCAATCAGAAGACTCTCACCAGGGGTATAAACTTGATGTTCTTCAGCCATGCGGAAGAGGTGACGCTTGTCATACGTTTTGAAGGTTCCGCCTGGCTCCATCCACAACAGTCGATTGTAGTATCGATCATGCACATTGGCAATAAAGCTTCCAAGGATCAACGCCCCGGTCTGGTCGGCCATCTGCTTCATCCACTTAAATGTGCGCATGTTCATATGCTCGGCCAGCTTGCCAGCTTTCATGGTGAAGCCCGTAGTAAACATTTCGGGCAGCACGATCACATCTGTGGATTGGCCTATTTGCCAGATTTTCTCTTCAAACATGGCCAAATTAGCCCCAATATCCTCCCAATGAAGATCTGATTGTATTAATGTGATTTTTAAATCCTGCATAGCTGACCTCGAAACGGAGTGCAAAGAAAACAATACAAAGCCATATATCGAACCCTTTGGTTATAAATCTGATAACCTGCTTCGTGATAGTGATGCATGGAAGAAATAATCTTACCATTTGGCAACATGGCCAAGAGGATTAAAGCTTTTTTAGAATATCACCTGCCTTCCTCAAGGTTTCTTCTCCTTTCGCAAAACAAAAGCGCAGCAGTTTGTGATCGGTTTTATCTTTATAAAAAGCCGAAACAGGGATAGGCGCAAGTTTGCACTGCTTGGTCATCCATTCAGCCATTTCTTTGTCGGTCTTTTCAGAAACCGATTGATACGATAAAAGTTGAAAGTAACTTCCATAACATGCAAGCGGAATAAGCGATGAGCCTTTGATTTGATTTAAAAAGAAGTCCCTCTTTTGCTGATAAAATGTTCCGAGATGCAGATAATTTTCCGGGTCAGCCATATATTCTGCCAACGCCAACTGCACAGGAGTATTCACACTAAAGGTGACGAACTGATGGGCTTTGCGAATTTCTTTGGTGAGATATTCTGGTGCAATGGTATAGCCTACCTTCCAACCTGTAGCATGAAATGTTTTACCAAATGAAAAGACTGCAATACTCTGAGAGGCCAATGCAGGATACTTTAAAACGCTTTGATGTGCGATGTTGTCAAATATAAGTCGCTCATAGACTTCATCGCTTAGCACAATCAATCCGTGCTTCAGAGCCAATTCTTCCAGGATTTTCAAATCATCTTCTTTGAGAACCGCTCCGGTAGGATTATGTGGAGTGTTGATCATGATCATGCGTGTGCGCGGGGTGATCTTATCTTTCACTTCCTGCCAGTCAATTGAAAAGTGAGGGGGCTTTAGGTTGATCTGAATTGGAATGCCACCGTTTAATCTTATTGCTGGATCGTAAGAATCATAAGAAGGGTCAAACAAAATAACCTCATCACCAGAATTAACCAATGCCGCTATTGTGGAAAAAATAGCCTCCGTTCCACCAGCGGTAATGGTTACTTCTGATTCAAAATCTGTTGGTCTCTGATACGTTTGATGAACAACTTCGGCAATAATTTTTCTTAGTGCAGGTATGCCAGGCATTGGTGCATATTGATTATGCCCGGCTTGCATGTTTTGAGTGATGAGTTCAATCAGCTTTTCAGAAACCGGAAAATCCGGGAACCCTTGTGAGAGATTGATGGCTCCATTCTCTGCCGCCATGCGCGACATGACGGTGAATATGGAAGTGCCAACTTCGGCCAGACGGGATTTGATGTTCAACATTCGGGTTATAGGTTTCAAGTTCCAGGTTTCATGTACTCAAACTTGAGACTTTAGACCTGAAACTAATTACTTGCGAAGAGGTGCCAGAATACGATACTCTGTATCTACATCTCCTTTACTGATGTCGGCCAGTTTGCCTTTTAACATTCTCTTTTTTAAAGGCGTTAGGTAATCTATAAAAAGTTTGCCCTCAATGTGATCGTATTCGTGCTGGATAATGCGGGCTTTCATGC
>JANOLM010000413.1:0-8598 GCA_031419815.1 Bacteroidia bacterium | reverse complement strand
ATTCATGATCTTGATGGCCATGTCGCGCATGTTTTGATACACCGTGTCGGGCAACGTCATGGCGGGAGCTACTGTGATCGAATCCCCTGTGTGAATGCCCATCGGGTCAAAGTTTTCGATGGAGCAAATGATAATTACATTGCCCATTCCATCGCGCAGCAGTTCTAACTCATATTCTTTCCATCCTTTGATGCTTTTCTCTACTAGCACCTCGTGTATGGGTGAAGCGTGGAGGCCTCGGTTTAAGGCTTCATCAAATTCATCAGCCTTTTCTACAAAACCGCCACCTGTTCCGCCTAACGTATAGGATGGTCTTATCACCAATGGGAAACCTATATCCTGTGCGATTTCCTTTCCTTGCAAAAAGGAAGTTGCCGTGAATCCTTTGCAGACACCTATATTCAACTCTAGCATTTTCAGGCGAAATTTCTCCCTATTTTCTGTCGTCTCAATGGCCAATATATCAACACCAATGATCCGCACTCCGTAATGTTCCCAGATTCCAGCTTTTTCACAGTCAATGCATAAATTCAAAGCAGTCTGCCCGCCCATGGTTGGCAACACCGCATCTACATGGTGCTTTTCTAATATTTCGCGGATGTATTTCTTTTCCAGTGGCTTGAGGTACACGTGATCGGCCGTCACCTTGTCAGTCATGATAGTGGCCGGATTGGAGTTGATCAGGATTACTTCAATTCCTTCTTCGCGTAGCGACCGGGCCGCTTGTGACCCCGCATAGTCAAATTCGCAAGCCTGGCCAATAATGATAGGACCACTGCCTATGATAAGTACTGAACGAATGCTGCGATCTCTTGGCATAGGGTAGGAGGGTATAGTTAAATCGGGCAAAAATAATCAGGATTTCAGGATTAACAGGTTAAGTAGATATTTTTTATTCGGGAGAATTTTCGGAATCTTTTTTGTCAAGTTTCCGGTTCATTCTTAATAGACCTGAATGCTTCATTGCAGTGGGGTCGATTTTTTGTAAATTTGAAATCATGGAAGCCTTGAAAACAATACAGTCTACACAAAATGGTGTTTTGCATATTGAAGTGCCCGAGCATTTCAACAATACACAATTGGAAGTGATTGTCATTCCTCTTCACCAGAAGGATATACCAGGAAAAGACTTTCGTTCTTCCATCAAAAGGTATTTTGGCACAGCCCGATTTTCCGGTAACGATGTGAACAAGTACGATGCCTACAATCAATAAAGTTTTTTTAGATAGCTCTATCCTAATCGAGGCTATCAAAGGCACAAAAACAGAATTACTCGACAAATTATTAAACATCGATGAATATGATTGCTATATCAATTCCATTGTGGTGAGTGAATTTATGTTTCATTTTTTAGCTGTCAATTCATCGGTAGCTCCACTTTCGCTTAAAATGAAGAAAGGCATTAATGAAATTATTCATCAAAATGATTCTTACAAGATGTTACAGTATTTTAAGTTCCTAGATTCAGATAGCAGTATAATCCAAACGGTTCCTCTATTAATGCAGCAATACAATCTCCTGCCCAATGATGCCATTATTATTGCCAACTGTAAAATCAATGGCATATCTTCTTTGGCTTCTTACGACTCGGAATTGTTACCTGTTTGTGCTAAGGAAGGAATTGGGTTTATTACAGCATGAGATTAGTATAGAATTAACAGGGTAAGTGTATATTTTATTCGAGAGAATTTTTTGGTGAGAGTTGAGCACAATCGCTTTCGATAGAATTATTTAAATTTACAAGCGTATGAAAGCTATTGAAACAACCGGACAGATTGATCACGAAGGGAATCTTCACCTGTCGAAGCCGCTTTTGGAAAAGGACAAAAAAGTAAAAGTAATAGTGTTAGTGCCGGAGGGAGAAAATGAAGAAGAGGAAATGCTTTGGCTGAAATCTGCATCAAAAAATCCTGCCTTCAGTTTTCTCGAAGATCCAGCCGAGGAAATTTATTCATTAAAGGACGGCAAGCCTTTTCATGATTAAATATAAGATTGTGTTGGTGCCGTTCCCTTTTGACGATCTCTCGGAGACAAAAGTCAGGCCTGCGATATGTCTGACGGACTCCATCGGAATCTACAATCATGTTATCATCGCCTTTATCTCAAGCAAAATTCCTGACCCACTGCTTCCATCTGACATCGTCATTGCAAAGCAGCAAGTTGGTTTTGCTCAGACCGGCTTGTCGGTTGATTCTGTCATCCGGTTGCATAAAATGGTTACTATCCCAGCAACTCTGATCAAAAGGGAGCTTGGGTCAGTTGATGAAACTATGATCTTGAAATTAAGATCAAGAATTAATGAATTATTTGACTAGTAAAACTGTCGCCTTGAGAATTGATGGATTTCTTTCAAAAATTACTATTCAGCACGTTGCAGATACAGATTCATTCTTAAAATGAAGAATAACCAACAATCTTAAAATCGTTATCTTTGAAATATAAACACTATGGCGATGGACATCCAGGCAGAGATCAAGTGGATACAAGCTGAGTTGGACAAAGTGAAAGACCCTACCTTGATTGAAATTTTTGTAAAACTTTAAAATACAGAAAATCAGCCATCAATAATGAGTTCGAGGAGTATAATCGGGAGTTGGATGCCGCCAATGCCAGAATTGAATCTGGTAAGTTTATCACTCAGGAGGATTTGAAAAAAGAAGCCAGTAAATGGTGAAACTCAAAGTTGTCTGGGATGAATTAGCCCGATCAGCTTTGAAGGATGCTTATCATTACATTAAACAGGATTCCCTGCAACAGGCTGAAAGAGTGAAACAAGAAATAATTGTTGCTACCAAAAAACTTGCTGATAACCCGGGGAGATGTATCCTCCTGATAAGTATCGAAAAGATAAAGATGTTAGATTCCGCGCTTTTGAAAAGTACAGCTATCGTATATCTTACTTCATTGCGGAGAATGGCATCCGTGTGCTACGATTTCGCCATGTAAAGAAGAAGTCTGAAGAGTATTGATCAGTTTTTATACCTCAGCGACCACCAAGAACCGAAATAAGCCTCTCCATTACAAGGACTACTTATCCAACGGCAACTTTGAAGAAATCATCATCATTAAGATATAATTGTGCTGTGCCAAGCAATTCATCGGATGTAATGGAGTGTACTCTCTCCATAAGTGTTAAGTAGTAATTATCGGGGAGAGAGAATAACTTTATTGTCTTCACTTTTTCTGCAACTGAAAAGGGGTTTGCGGTTTCCGACTGAAGACTTCCTGTGAAGTGACCTTTGGCAGCCTCAAGTTCACTCTCGTCAACTTTGGAGTTTTGAAGTTTGATAAGTTCGTTTTTAATTTCTTGAAAAATCAGGTTCTCATTTTCTTTGTTAACATCGGCACCGATCACCATAAAGCTTTCGTTCACCAGACTATTTATAGAAGACTGTATTCCGTAGGTAAGCCCTTTTTCTTCACGGATATTTTTCATTAGCCTGGAACCAAAGTATCCCCCCAGGATATGATTGAGAAAGAGAAGATCGAAATAATCAGGATTGTTTCTTGAAATGGTTTTCTTTCCAAGCCGCACAGATGATTGTACACTATTGGCTTTATCTATCTTTTCAAGAAATGGACTTGATGATTGGCTAATGGATTTTTTATTTCTCGATTTAGATTTTGAAAACACGGATACCATCTCACTAATATAATCAACTGTAGATTTATCTGCTTTTGACACAACAAATACCTCTGAAGGAATCAAATATTCTTCAAAATATTGAAGAATATCCTCACGGACTAAATGGTTTACATCTTTTGGTTCAATTGAATTGCCGTAGGGATGCTGGCTATCAAATATATTTTTGCGCAATGCTTTTGAAGCCAGGAAGCTATTCTTCTCATTGTTAATTTTCAGGTTCTCGATAAATACTTCTTTCATTTGCCTCAATTCATTTTCAGGAAATGATGGTGTTTTTAACATTTCCAGGAATGCAGGCAAAACATGACGAAGGTTCTTAGTGAGCGTATATAGCGCAATGGAAGTAAAATCAAGACCAGGACTTATATCAATATGGGCTCCATAACGATCAAAATACTCTGCCAGTTGAGAGGATGTTTTTTCCGTGGTTCCTCGTTCGATCATTTGTGCAGTAAAGTGAGACAGCCCCACTTTTGATTCGAACCATTTTCCTGCCCTGAAAATGAATTCAACTTTAATAATGTCTTGTTGAACTCCTGCTATAGAGTGAAGTTTGGCACCGCTGGAAAGTAGAACCGTTGTGGGGTTGGGTAAGAGAAAGGAGGAACTCTTTATGAAAGGAGGAGCAATTTTTCGATTGAGCATTTAATCAGTAACGGATTCATCTTCCTTTTCCTTATTCTTTATCATAATCATAATGGTAAAACGTAGAGTTTCGGCCAATACGTTTTCTCTCTTGTTGGTTGGAACAAGATACGCTACGTCCAAACTAAATCGATCAACTTTCATTCCTACACCCGCTGTCAAGTATTTTCTATTGCCTTTATCTTGGGCCTCCAAAAAATATCCGAGCCTCCCTGAAAAGGTATTTTTGTACCAATATTCAAGGCCTGAAGAAATGATTGTCTCTCTAATCTCCTCTTTAAATCCACCTTGGGCATCTGAAAATGAACTGAAAATCCCACTCAGTAATGTTGGGGGCGTTTCACCAACAGCCGGCTTACGGGAAGGCACCATCAGTTTGTTAAAATCCAATGCAATCGTTAAGCTGTTAAATGGATCTAGTTCGGTTTTGAAGGCACTTCCTATCCTAAGATTAACTGGAATGAAGTCTTTATTATTTGCATCAGAATATGATATTTTGGCACCTAAGTTTGTAATGGAAGCGCCAAAGGAAAGATTAGAATTTTTTGTAACCATCGGCTTGGTATAGAAAACACCTAAGTCCACAGCTACTGAATTTCCAGGTCTTGCGTCAACATTGCCCGTGGTAAGTGCTCCGGTTAAATTGGAATGTATATAGCGTAAAGCGCCACCTAAGCTAAAATGTTCGGTTAGCAATCGCGAGTAGGTAACATCAAAAGCATATTCCCGTGGATTAAATCGTCCTTGATCAACAGCGTTTACATCGCGGAATTGAATCTCACCTAAATCAAAATACTTCATGGAAGCAGCTACTGTTTGCTCCCGGTTAATTTTATAAAAACCTGACAGGTAAACAATAGACATGTCGTTGATGATCTTACCCAGCCAAGGGGTATAAGAGACAGAGCCACCATAACTTTGGTCGATAAAGGCAAGTTTGGCCGAATTCCAATAGGCTGAATTGGCATCTGGCGATGTAGCCGCGCCAACATCTCCCATTCCTGCCGCACGTGAGTCGGGCGTTATACCCAAAAATGGAACGGCCGTGGTGATTATTCTATTGGTGCTGTCTTGTCTAATCAAGGTACCTTGAAGTGTTCCCTTTTGCGAATAGACTGAAAAGCCTGTGAGAGAAATTATACTTAACAAATAATACTTACTTAACTTATTCATAGTCAGGTTCTAAGGGCTAAAGATAATCAATTCAAAATAATTAGCTTGGCAAATTGCTCATTTTTCGAGCCATCCGCCAAAGAACGAACTAAAACCTTAATCAAGTATATCCCATTATTCAATTTTGTGCCTCTGACATCGGATCCATCCCATTCAGTAAGGGCAACTTGGTATTGACTTTCGGGTATCGAAAAATTCATAGTCTGAACCACTTGTCCCGTCAAATTAAAAATGGCCAAGCTTACTTCAAGGTCTTCACCTGGTCGTGAATGGATGAATTGAATTATGGTAGATTTTGAGAATGGGTTAGGATAGTTTGATAACTCCTGAACCTCTATTCCTGTGCTCTCTGAAACAACAAAGTCGATAGAAGCTATTGCGGGATTGTTGAAGTTATCCCAGACTTTTAGTGTTATAGTATGTTTACCAATTTCTAATTCTTCTAATGGAAATAGCAGAGTGCCCTTTTTGAAATCATCTTTTGAGGCAGTAAAGTATTCATTCACTTCATAAATTGCGTTGTCGTCTAAGATGGCCATCATGGTGTTTCCAATACCATAGCTGGAAATATTAATTCCGCTGTCATCGGAAAGTTGAGCTACCAATTGCGAAGTGTTACTAATGACACCACCTGCTATAAAAGTAGTATCACCCAGAAATAATTTGATAGTAGGTGGTGTAGTTTCGGCAATAACGGTTTTTTCACTCTCGCCAATTTTGAAAGACATTGTACCTCCGCTCGCATCTCTTTTATTAGCTCTGTCTTGTGCATATAAACTTAACTTGCCTGTGCCAATCTGATAAGCGATATTTTTTGGGAGAAGGAACTCCATCTGAAAATTTCCGTCAGTAACCCGTGCTTCTCCTCTAAAGAGGGCGTTGTTCCAAACTGAATAGTTGAAAACAGGATTCTCATCACCTTTAGTTTGCAAGGCAGTTTCTTTGTCGAATAAAGAAGCGATCAATGTGCCATTGAAGTTCGTATTTTTTACTCCGTTGGTTTGAACTTCACCTTTTATTAACACCGTTGAAAGTGCTTTGAGTGTATCAGAGTTATTTGCGGTGTTAATTTTTGAAATGATTACCTGTTCTTCCGGAATAGCCAGCATCATGGAGGGGTCACCTAACAGTGAAAAATTTCTATTGGCTACTCCACTCATACTTTTATTTTTTGTATCGCGAAAGATGGCACCCAAGTCTTTGTGCTGCCCATTTACTTTTTGAAAGAAGGATTCATAAAAAGCTTTGTTTAAGGTGAAGTTAGTGCTAGAGTTCACCGGCCGCGAAGTGGTAACTAAACCAATTGAACCTCCATTTTTTTTAATCTGGGTTAACTCACCGCTGGAAATTTGGCCCGGATTATCATGACGCCCAAACTCGCAAGTAGCTGTAACCAATAATGGATAGCTTGCATAGTTCTTCCAATTAGAAATGAATGTTTCATCTAAAATTCGCTCTTGCAACCATACTTGCTCTGAACCATGACCAGTAAAATTTGTAATGAGTACACCTTTTTTCAAAGCTTGCTTAAGTGCTTCGCTCGCTTCGGGTGAAATCTGTCCGCTGGGTCTGGAAATTTGCGTATACGAATCCAAATAAACTTTTTTCGTATTGAATTGAGGATGATTCTTCTCTATTTGAATGGCCAACTGATCAGCCTGATTCTGGTGGGTGTTGAAATCGCCATCGTCTGCTACAAACAAAATTTCTTTACGCCATTTGCCCAAAGCATTTTTTCCCAGATCGTATTCAATAAGTTTGTCTACAACATCGGTTGCTTCCTGAATTGTTTTCACGGACAAGCGGCCGACACCAATTTCCATGGTATTATTTTGTGAAGGGCTTTCACGCCATTCACCTTCATTATTTTCAAAGAAGGTGAAGTAATCATCTGATGAGTAGGTTTCCAGTGGACTTAAAGAATTGATGGATTCATAAGTGGGAACATAATTTGTATTTTTTGTAATTCGGTTTTTGTAGTCATATGAACACCTACCAAATAATAAAAGATTTTTAAGGCCACTTTGAAGATATGCGCTTCGGGCAAAGTCGCGAATAGCGGTGATGTCTTGTTTCCCACCTGAAAACTCGTTATACACCTCTTCGGGGGTGACAACGCGAACGGAAATTTTGTTGAAGTTGACACGATGATTTGCCAATCTTAAGGCTGCTTCCTTGAAATCCTGGTGCGTGATGATAATCAGATCGGCTGGAAAAACAGTTCGAAGGTTTTGATTTATAATCGAACTTTCAAAATCGGGGGCTTCAATTTTTCCTTTATCGAAAGCAATAAAACTTTTCAAGTTCTGTGTGGGTGAAGAAAAAACCGCCTTACTTTCGGTGATTGTAAACTTTATATTGGCAACATTAAAAGGATCGGTAACTTCCCAGATAGAAGCCGTAGAGATAAAGGATTCAATTTCAAATGTGGAAGAAGTATTTGATAGACTTTTTACAGAACTAAAAATAGTTTGACTTTCGTAAAGAGCCAATTTTCTTTTGAAGCTTATTTCAAAATGATCGATGAATCCGATGGAAGGCCCTGAAGCACTTTTAATATACTGAAACTTTAGTTCCTGGGTGGGACGAGTTGATGCAGATGAAACGGTTGAGTTAATTTTAAAGGTGTCGATGGCGTGCCGGCCTTTCAGGCCATAAGTAGTGTTAGGGATTTTATCGATGAATTGCTCCCCTAGTGAAACTCCATTCAGAAAAAGTTTAAATGAAGATCCGGCAAAAGATTTGGCCATCACATTAGAGGCAACTTTGATCTCCGAGTCTGGAAGGATACCTGGTATTTCAAATTTGATAGTTTGTTCCGTAATCGCATCGAATTGTTCACCAAACCACTCGCGACCGGATTTTAATTCATTAAACTTATCTGTTTCGTGAAAGGCGAAATCGTCAAACTCGTTGATGACAGGAAACCCTGGACTTGCACTTTCAACTGTGCCCATTCTTTTTCCGGCACTTCCCTCCACGGTGATGAAGTAGAAGTTTTTATCTGTGTATAAATGATTGGTGTAGTTAAACATTCCTTTTGCCGGGTTGTAGCGATAGACATCCGGACCTTGTCCGAAGAAAAGTATGAAATCGCTTTTATCGAATCGGCCATCACTTTCACCTGAAATAGA
>JANOLM010000412.1:0-17161 GCA_031419815.1 Bacteroidia bacterium | reverse complement strand
ATAGACTGATCCATTTCTCCTTTGCCGGGTTTATTTCAGCACTTGCTAAATGAGCGCATAAGCAGATTCCAATAATTGCAACAATTTGCTTCATAAATTCAAAGTTCAAAATTTAAACACTACAACTTCATCTCCCATCCTTTTTCATACTCACGACTCCAGAGTTTGGTAGCTTCACTGTCATTCTTAATATGTCCATTGGAAGTATCACAATAAATAGTGCGACCAGTTCGATACGCAATATTACCAAGTTGAGGAAGCAATGTTGATTTATGACCTTCTGAAATAGGTGCCGTCAATTTTGCTTTACCCCGAATTGAATCAACAAAGTTGAGCAAGTGAATACTATCCAGTTTTTCTCCCATGCCCATGGTATTGGTGGCATCTGCTTGTTGAATATCGGTCTTCACCTCTTTTGTTAATTTGTTACCCAACTCAAACACTTTAAAGGCATCTCCGCCAGCAATTACCATAGTGCCTTTCTCACCATAAAAAATTACACCCCTTCCGCTTCCTTGTTCGTCAAAGTCATTGCAGCTTCTACCTTCCCAAGACATGGCGGTGTTATTTGGAAACTCGAAGGAAATGGTCTGTGTATCCGGAGTTTCCCAATCATCTTTAAATGCAAAACGGCCGCCCGCAGAAACTACTTTGCTCGGATAATCTACACCTAAGCCCCAGCGCATCACATCAATTTCATGTGTGCCGTTATTAAGCGCTTCGCCTGTACCCCAATTCCAAAACCAATGCCAGTTGTAATGAACAAGATTATCCTTGTATGACTTACGCGGTGCGGGACCCTGCCATAATTCAAAATCAAGAGTTGACGGCACCGGAACAACTTTTCCTATACCAATCGATTTTCTAGCATTAGAGTACCAACCTTTCGCAAAATACACACGCCCAATAATTCCATCATGTAAAGCCTGCATAGCCTCCATTACTTTTGGAAATGATCTTCGCTGACTTCCCATCTGAACAAGCTTATTATATTTTGCTGCAGCCGCAACCAAAATTTCTCCTTCTGCTGGATTATGTGAACACGGTTTTTCAACATACACATTCTTGCCTGCCTTCAAGGCCATCAATGCTGCTGGTGCATGCCAATGATCAGGCGCTGCAATGGTAATAGCATCAATATCATTACTCTCTAACATCTTGCGAACATCTTTAAAACCCTTTGGCTTTTTGCCGGTTTGTTTTTCAATCTCCGCAATAGTCTTTGCTAAAACATTTTCATCTGGATCACAGATGTATCCAACTTCAACGTCCGGCAATTGGGCAAGCATCTTGGCCAAATACAACCCACGACTATTTGTTCCCATTACTCCTACCACTACTTTTTCGGCAGGCGAACCCTGAAAACTAAAAACTTGTGGTGCCAGAAAAATACCTGCTCCAGCGAGTGTCGATTGTTTAATAAATTCTCTGCGATTATTCATGAGTTTAACTTAGCTTATAAATTAAAGGTAGTGATTGATAGTGATAATGAAGATAAAGTTTTTTAAGCGGCAGCAGGTATGTTTCAAAATTTGTCACACAACATCGCCTCGTTATAAACTCCCTCAGAGCTATCATATATTTTTGACGTTTTATAGCGTGAAATGTCCGGCAGTCAGCATATAAAAACCAATTTTCAATTTTAACCGAAATGTTGAACCCACCCAAAAAACTTCGATATTTCGGGATTTTAATTCCAACCTGTGCTTAAAATAGATAGCCATACTCACATTCTTCCCAAGAAAATGCCCAACTGGAGCGAGAAGTTTGGCTATGGAGATTTTATTTATCTGCAACACCACAAAAAAGGCTTTGCCAAAATGATGCGCGGCAACCAATTCTTCCGCGAGATCAAAGAAAATTGCTGGAATGCGGAACTGAGAATAAAAGAATACGCTCAGTTCAAAACACAGGTTCAGGTAGTTTGCACCATACCCGTTATGTTCTCGTATTGGGCCAAGCCAATGGATTGTCTTGCTTTGTCACAATTCTTAAACGATCACATTGCAGGCATTGTTGAAAAATATCCCAAACAATATATTGGACTGGGTACTATTCCAATGCAAGACACTGAACTAGCAGTGAAAGAACTTGCCCGGTGCAAAAAGATTGGATTAAGAGGAGTGCAAATCGGATCAAACATTAACGAGGAGAACTTAAACGAGGAACGCTTTGCTCCTGTCTTCGAGGCTTGCGAAAAACTTGGACTGGCTATTTTAATCCATCCCTGGAACATGATGGGAGAGAAAAAAATGCAACGCTACTGGCTTCCCTGGCTGGTTGGCATGCCCGCAGAAACTACACGGGCTATTTGTTCCATGATCTTTGGCGGGATTTTTGAAAGGTTTCCAAAACTACGGGTCAACTTTGCTCATGCCGGAGGATCATTTTTATTTACCATCGGCCGGATTGAGCACGGCTTTGAATGTCGCCCGGATTTAGTGGCCATTGATAACAATGTTAATCCGCGAAACTATTTAGGAAAGTTTTGGGTAGATAGTATTACGCATGATCCCCTTGTATTGGAATATGTCATAAAACTACAGGGGTCAAAACGTATTACACTGGGCTCTGACTATCCTTTTCCGTTGGGTGATATGACCATTGGAAAATTTATTGATGATATGGATTTAACTAAAAAAGTAAAAGAAGATATTTTTGCAAACTCAACCCTCGAATGGTTGGGGATGTCTAAAAAAGAATTGAGTTGGATACCAAAAATAAAAGTATAGTAATGAAGAGTCTTATTTTTATACTGTTTATTGTTTTTCCTTTTGTCGCATTAAGTCAGCAAGGTGAGCGCGAGAAGATCCAACAAATGGAACTGGATCGCAACGCACAGAAGCAACGCGAGATAAGACTTCAACTTGATTCAGCCATTATGTTGATAGAAACCGAAGATTACCTGGCTGCTGATGAGAAGCTTAATTATGTTCTTAAAAATATTAGAAGTGTCCCATCAGATCTCGCTTATTATTTTGGGGAAAATTCCTACCATATTGGTAAGTACAAGCAAAGCATTGATTGGCTCAACAAGTATATTCAACTAAAAGGAACGACTGGTCAACATTCACAAGAAGCTGTACAATGGTTAAAGAGAGCGGAAGTAGAACGCCTCAAAGAAAAGCAAACACTAACCTTGCAAACCCAGGAAGTTCTATCCAGAGATTACGACATCGACTGTGGACCTACCGGTAAAGTAACTTGCCCTGTTTGCAATGGATCTACCGTGATCATCAAAAAAACATATTTGGGTGAGACCTATAAAACCTGTGGCTATTGTGGCAAACAAGGTTTTTTAAACTGTGAAGACTACAACAAACTTGTGCGGGGAGAGCTTAAACCGGAAACTCCTTAGTGCTCTTCTCTTTAAATCAATTCATTATCTTTGGGTTATAATTCTAGTCAATATAGTTGATTAAAGTCTGCACTGAGTAGACAATAATTAATCAGAACGCATGGCACTGCACAACAAAATTGAAGGTCGACTTCTTAAGAAAAAGATGCAATTCCTACCCGAAAAACGGGTAACTATATCATTCTATAAGTATCACCACATTCTCAATCCCCAAGATTTTAGGGATGAACTATATCTTGGATTAGATTCACTTAACGTTTTAGGAAGAATTTATGTAGCTCCCGAAGGGATCAACGCACAGATCAGTGTAATAGAAGAAAATATTGAAGACTTTAGAAACTATCTTTTCAGCATTTCCTTTCTCAATCAAATCCGCCTGAATATTGCTATTCAGGATAACGGCAAATCTTTTTTCAAACTAAAAATCCTTGTTCGCAAAAAGATTGTGGCCGATGGTTTAGATGATAGTTCATTTGATGTCACCAATTCTGGTGTTCATGTAAACGCAAAAGAATTCAATGCTCTGGCGAATGACTCCAACACCATAATTGTTGACATGCGCAATCACTACGAAAGTGAAGTAGGTCATTTTATAAATGCAATCTGCCCGGATGTTGATACGTTTCGTCAGGAGTTACAAGTGGCAGAAGACCTGATGAAAGATCGGAAAGATAAAAATCTGGTAATGTACTGCACGGGCGGCATCCGCTGCGAAAAAGCAAGCGCCTGGATGAAACATCAGGGCTTTAAAAATGTATTCCAGCTGGATGGAGGCATTATTGAATATGCACGGCAAGTGAAAGAACAAAGTCTGGAAAATAAATTCATGGGTAAAAACTTTGTCTTTGACGAGCGCTTAGGCGAACGAATATCAGAAGATATCATCGCGAGCTGTCACCAATGCGGCAAACCGTGCGATGATCACACCAATTGTAAAAATGATGGATGTCATCTCCTCTTCATACAATGCAAAGAGTGCGCAGATAAATATGACAATTGCTGTTCAGATGAATGCAAAGAGATCATTGCCTTGCCGGCAGAAAAACAAAAGGAAATAAGAAAAGCAATCAACAAAGGGAGACAGGTTTTTAAGAAAGGAAGAGCAGAAAGTTTGAAGTTTGAAGTTTAAAGTCGAAAGTTTGAAGTCGAAAGTCTAAAAAAGCAAAAAGCTTAAAGCCGAAAGCAATCAGCAAAGAATATGTAAACGATATAGCTTTCTACTTTTTACTTTAAGCTTTCATCTTATATGATAAGAATAGGAATAATCAACGTAAGTGACAGAGCGAGTCAAGGGATCTACGAAGACATCCCCGGAAAAGCAATTGTTTCAACATTGAACGAATACATTAAGGGAAAATGGGAAAAAGAATATGTTATAATTCCTGACGAGCAAAATCTAATCGAGCAAGCCATGATTCAGATGGCTGACAATAAAAAATGTTGCCTTATCATTACATCTGGAGGCACAGGACCCGCTAAACGTGACGTTACTACCGAGGCTACCGAAGCCGTTTGTAACAAGATATTACCCGGTTTTGGCGAATTAATGAGGGCCACAAGCCTAGCCTATGTGCCTACTGCTATCCTGTCAAGACAAACAGCAGGCATACGAAATCAAACTTTAATCGTAAATTTGCCAGGTAAACCGAAAGCCATCAGGCAATGCCTGGATGCGGTGTTCCCGGCCATTCCCTATTGCATTGACCTGCTAGAGGGGCCATTTATCGAGTGCAACGAAGAAGTGATAAAGGTCTTCAGACCAGTTACATAGATAGATTGAGTAGATATTAAAGGTAAATTTTGAATAACTATTCGAAATTCTCCATAGCATCTCCCTTAAATTAAAGATATGGCAAGAATAAAATACTACTACGACACAGAGACTTGTAAGTATGAGAGGGTGCGAACCACCAAGAGCGACATTGTATTAAATACCGTGGGGGTAATTTCCCTAACTCTTGCAATGGCAGTCGGGCTACTCATGCTCTACAGCAGCTACTTCGAATCTCCAAAGGAACTCATACTTAAAAATGAAGTAACGGAGCTAGAGTTTTACTATGAGAACCTTCAAAAAGAAGTAAAAAGACTAGATCACATTTTGGGGGAGATGGAGCACCGTGATGATAATATCTATCGGGCTGTGTTGGGTGCTGAACCTATCGAAAAATCTATTCGTGAAGGTGGTGTTGGAGGAGCCGATCGATATGAAGACATTAAAAATAAAGACATCATTCACGAGGAATTCATTTTAAAACTTCATGCAGGTGTCGATAAGCTGAGAAGAAAAGTTTACATCGAATCAAAATCACAAGATGATGTTGTTCAGCTAGCCGAAAAAAAAGAAAAATTGTTTGCTGCGATACCCGCTATCCAACCTATTTCTAATAAAGAGTTAATCGCACTCGCCTCAGGATTTGGATTGCGTATTCACCCTGTATATAAAGTGAAGAAGATGCACACTGGAATCGACTTCGCTGCCTCAATCGGAACCCCCATTTATGCAACTGCGGATGGTTTAGTCGACAAAGTTGATGTAAGTTTTAGTGGTTATGGAAAGATGGTTGAAATTGATCATGGCTTCGGATACCGTACACGCTACGCGCACATGCATGGCTTTACAGTTCGTAATGGACAGCGTATCAAGAGAGGTGAACTGATTGGTTATGTAGGCAATACAGGCTTATCAACAGCTCCTCACTTACACTATGAAGTTTTTATAAACAGAATTCATGTTAATCCTGTTTATTATTTCTTTAACGATTTGAATGCAGCGGACTATGAAAAAGTTATTGAGTTGGCCTCGATTGAAAACCAATCACTTGGAATGTAGGAGCTAATATTTGATTACTAAATACCCCAAAACCCGAGGCAATCCTTCGGGCTTTTTTATTGATATCATCACCTTTGAGATTTACGAAAGCATTCATAACTTAGCAAGAAGTTACAAATGATGAAAAGACTTGTATTACTGGTTGTACTCGCTACCATCACGTCAACACTACTAGGTCAAGGCTGCAGCGATGCGGGCTTCTGCACTATGGGTGCTATGAAACCCGATCAACCCTTCAGCAAAAAGATCGCATTTAAACTTCGAGCAATGGATCTAAACTTCTATCGAGGTACAACTAACCTCACTCCCATTATTTATGTGGCAACTGCCGATATGAGTTTCAGCATAAACAATAAAAATTCCATTCAGGTTAAACTTCCCTATCAAGCTATAACGGGCCGGCTTGCCAATACTTCCGGCATGGGCGATGTTTCCTTATGCTATACCCGAAATATCTATACATCAGATCAGTTTGACCTTAACCTCTCCTTAGGAGGAAAAATACGCTCCAACAAATCCGATAAAAAATCAGAAGAGGGCTTTCCTCTTCCCATGTATTATCAAACAAGCTTAGGCACCTACGATCTCATTTCCGGAATCTCGCTGATTAATCGCAAGTGGCTATTGGCAACAGGCATACAAATACCATTGAACCAAAATAGTAATCAATTCTTGTGGGGCGGTTGGAACAATAGTACCGAATCTAAGAGCTATATAGAAAAATACGCCAAAGCAAAGGAATTAAAAAGGGGAATTGATGTGATGATTCGTGTGGAACGCAACTTTCGTTTTTCACGATTAAATTTTACGGTTGGATTGCTGCCGATCTATAGAATCACAAACGATGAAATTGCAAACGCTTCGGGAATGCGTGAAAAACCCGATGGTGCAAAAGGTCTTGCCATGTCGGGCATATTTACAACAGGCTATAGCTTCAATGCACAGTCAGGGATAAAGCTTTTACTAGGGCGTAAGTTTGTTCAGCGCGAGAAAAATCCAGATGGGTTAACTCGTGAATTCGTTTCTTCCTTCACCTATTACTATCGCTTCAAAGCATGAGGAAAATTCTTTGCTTGCTTATTCTTTGTGTTACATTTCTTTATTCTCCTGCCCAGGATATTAATCCAGTATTCTCAAAAATAGATTCTCTAATTGGCACAAGTGCTTTCGAAAAGGCTTTGCAGCTTATAGAAGCTGAACTACCCAACCACAAAAATGCTGAGAAAATCATATGGTTGAAATCAAAACAAGCCGAAGCTCTAATCTCTCAAGGTAATTTATTGGAGGCGGAGACACTACTTAAGAGCATAACCTCAGTTGAGAAAAGTGCACAGTTACAAGGATTGGTTTTAACAAATATCGGATATCTCTATCTGAACAAAGGACGCAATGACCTTGCCCTTGAACTTCTTGAAGACGCCTTAACTAAATTTCAAGAATCAAACACCACAGAAACTAAAGAAGGTGCAAGGTGCCTTTCTACACTCGGATTAGTTTATAGCAGCACCGGTAAATATAAACAAGCTGAAAGCAATCAAAATATAGCACTTCAAATACGGCTGCGCATTTTTGGAGATCAATCTGAAGAGGTGGCCGCCTCCTACAATGATTTGGGGCTCGTCTTTGGCCAAAGTGATCCCGACAAGGCTTTGGAATATTATGAAAGGGCTCTTCCTATTTATGAAAAGCTTCACGGCAAAGACCATTTCAAAATTGCAATCGCAAGTACCAACATTGGCCTCATGTATAGTAACCTGAAATTATATGGCGATGCTGTCAACAATTTTGAAACTGCACTTTTAATTTGGCGAAAAATCTATCCGAACGGACACCCCAATGAAGCACTAGTCCTTTCTAATCTTGGCAGTACCTATGTTAAAATGGGTGATAAAAAAATTGCACTTGAATATTATGAAAAAGCCCTGAGCATTTATAAAAAATTCTACGGACTTAAACATTCAGATATTTCACAAACGCAAAATAGAATTGGAAATTTAAAGCTGGAAGAAAACAATTTTGATTTAGCTCTTCAAAGTTTCCAACAAGCTATTACCGCCAACTCACCTAATTTCGAAAGCCTGGATATTTCTAAGAACCCATCGGTAAACAATTATTACAATGCTAAAGTACTTCTCTACTCTTTGCAATATAAGGCTCAGACTTTAGAAGCAAGACATTATGGGCAGACCCTAAAGCTATCAGACCTGAAACTTGCTCTCACCTGTCTGTACTCATGCGACACCCTCATAGATGACATCCGCCACCACAGCACCGATGAAAGCGACAAGTTTGCGTTAGGTGAATTATCAAATAAAGTCTATGAAGATGGTGTGCGCATTGCACAAGCCATGAGCGAAATGGTTTTAAAACCAAGAACGTATAAGGAGGCAGCATTTTATTTTGCTGAAAAAAGTAAATCAGCAGTATTGCAGGAGTCCATTGCCGATTCGGACGCTAAATCTTTTGCAGGAATACCAACCAACTTGTTAGATGAAGAAACAAACTTAAAATCTCAGATCGCATTGCTAGCACAAAAACTAGCACAAAAACCCCCAACCGAAGAAGAACAAAAACTGCGAGGAACTCTTTTCAATCTGGATCGGGACTATACTTCATTTATCAAGAAACTTGAAAAAGATTATCCTAACTATTTTAATCTCAAGTTTAATCAAAGCTCACCTTCTGTTTCAGATTTACAAAAGCAGCTTGATCCAAAGACGGCCTTACTTAGCTATTTTATTGCAGATAAACGGCTTTATATTTTCATTATTACACAAAAAGAATTAAAAATAAGAAACCTCACTTTACCTGAGGATTTCGATCGATATACAAAAGGACTTAACAATAGCCTATTCTATAATGATCAAATTACTTATAAACAATCAGTAACCCCACTATCACGGCTATTGATTCCCAAATTGCCAACTTCAATTAAAGAACTAATTATTATTCCAACAGGCCGGTTAGGAACACTTCCATTCGAAACTTTAATCAGCAAAAAAATAAAAACTGAATATTTTAAATCCATGCCTTTTTTGGTCAAGCGATTTGCCATCAGTTATGAATTTTCTGTAGGCCTTTTGGTGCAGAAGTCAAAGTCGAAGAACACCACTGATTCGCCTTCTATCTTTTTATGTGCACCAATCAAATTTCCCGAAAAAGATGATTTGAACGAATTACCCGGAACAGAGTCAGAAGTCAATACAATCGCGGGGTTATTTACAAATAATTCGTCTGTCGCTAAGTTTTCAGATGCCAACGAATCATTAATAAAATCAGGGACTTTATCAAATTACGATTATCTGCACTTTGCCACACACGGCATAGTTGACGAAGCCGACCCTGAGCTTTCTAGAATTTTTTTGAATACCAGCAACGCAGAAGATGGTAATCTCTTTGCCGGAGAAATTTACAACCTGAATCTCAATGCAAACCTCGCAGTTCTCTCAGCCTGTCAAACCGGATTAGGGAAGTTTTCAAAAGGAGAAGGTGTGATTGGACTTTCCAGAGCGTTGGTGTATGCCGGGGCAAAGAATATTATTGTTTCCTTTTGGAGTGTTGCCGATGAATCCACCGCACAGCTCATGACTAATTTTTACACCATCCTATTGAAAAATAAAAATCAGAATTTCAGAGGAACGCTCCAGCAAGCTAAAGTCAAGATGATAATTGAAGGTAAATATGCTGCTCCATATTATTGGGCACCGTTTGTCCTTATTGGGCAATAGGGTGTGCCCTAAAGTTTTGAATTTCTATTTTTAATTCTTCGTGTTCATTTAGAACAACATTATCTGGGAAGTTTCCTGCATAAAGAGGAGTCCCGATTGCTTAAATTCAAATGTAAAAGGGAGGGGTCAAATTTCCTGTCCATGCAGCAGCAGGTGGTTTTGGCCACCCCCACTGTCATGATCAGATAAACACAGTTAAACGCTATGGCAAAATAGTTTTTCCCTGTGCCTAAGAGAACTCCAAAGTAGTGGGTTAGGTTTCATAAATCCTATAAATATTAGAAAGTTTTGTTGGGCAGTAAAAATTGTCCTTTTTTGGTATTATTTGCTGGCCTAGGAGCCCCGCCACTGATATTTGGTGGTTTGAAACTTGGGTGTTTATTGTCAACATTTTATCCACAGGAATTCCACATTTTAATGGTTGAAGATAATTACAAACAGCGCGGACTTCGCAATAAACTTGTAAAAAAGCTCAAGCTAAAAGGCATCAGTGACGAACGGGTTTTAGCGGCTATTGGCAAGGTTCCGCGGCACGTTTTTTTTGACGATGCCCTACTTGGGCACGCCTATGAAGACAAGGCTTTCCCAATAGGCGAAGGCCAGACGATTTCCCAACCATTTACAGTAGCATTCCAAACTGAGAAACTGGAAATAAAGGCTGGTGATAAAGTCTTGGAAATTGGCACTGGCTCTGGCTACCAAGCCTGTATTCTTGTTGAGATGAGTGCTAAAGTTTATACTATTGAATTTAATTTGAAGTTGTACGAAAAGACTAAAGAGTTTCTTCCATTATTAGGCTACAAACCTTTCTTCTTTTTTGGTGATGGGTCTAAAGGAATTCCCGCAAAAGCGCCTTACGATAAAATCCTGGTAACCGCGGGGGCACCCGTTATACCAACTGCTCTAATTGATCAACTGGCAGATGACGGAATACTTATCATTCCGGTTGGCGACCGCGAAAAACAAAAGATGGTAAAAATCAGAAAAACAAAAGGGCAATTGATCAGAGAGGAATTCGATTACTTTGCTTTCGTTCCGTTACTTGGCGAGCAAGGATGGAAGTAATTCATTTTAGCAAATACGCTTTAAAATCTTCAAATTCCTTTGACATTAACAGAGTGGATTTTTTTCCTTCCATAAACTTTTCTAAAACAGACGGCAGAGGAATAGATTCACCAAGTGCTGCTGACACTACATCTTGAAATTTGGCAGGATGCGCAGTCTCAAGAAAGATTCCGCAATAATTTTTATTTGTTTTTGAATATTCCTTCAAACCAAGATAGCCAATTGCGCCATGAGGATCTAACACATAACCCTTATCTGCATAAATTCGCTTCATCACATCTTTTGTTTGATCCTCGGTGAATGAGCAACCCGTAATGTCATGACGTAAGGCTTCAATGTTCTGTTCATACAGATCAAGTATGCGAAAGAAATTACTTGGGTTACCTACATCCATTGCATTGCTGATAGTATGAACAGATGGACGCGGGATAAACTGACTTGTTTTCAGATATTCAGGCACAACATCATTGTCATTAGTAGCTGCAATAAAATGCTTTATGGGAAGTCCCATTCTCATCGCAAATATTCCGGCTGTGAGATTTCCGAAATTTCCACTTGGCACTGAGAATACTATTTCACGTTCGCCTTTTAGTTGAGCAACTGCATGGAAGTAGTAAAATGACTGTGGAATCAATCTTGCGATGTTTATAGAGTTAGCAGAAGTCAGAGCTATCTTCCGATTCAATTTTTCATCTAAAAAACACTGTTTCACAATTTGCTGGCAATCATCAAAAGTTCCCTCCACCTCTATCGCCCGAACATTGGCGCCTAATGTTGTAAATTGTTTTTCCTGAACGGCACTTACTTTCCCTGAAGGATATAATACAATCACATTTGTACCGGGCACATTCAAGAATCCATTTGCCACAGCACTTCCTGTATCACCAGAGGTAGCTACAAGAATAGTTATTTCTTTATTTTGTTGGGAAGCGAAATGACCAAGTAATCCGGACAGGAAGCGCGCACCGAAATCTTTGAAGGCCAATGTTGGACCGTGAAATAACTCTAAAGCATATGTATTTTTTTCAATCTCAACCACAGGAGCATCGAACTGAATGGTATGCTCAACAATTTTCTCTAACTCTGTTTTAGGTAAATCATTGCCAATTAAATTCTCGGCAACTTCAAGAGCAATTTGTTGAAAAGGTTTTTCATGTAAAGACTTGAAAAAATTATTCGATAGCACTGGAATACCTTCAGGCATGAAAAGCCCTTTGTCTGGCGCAAGGCCTTGCATGACTGCTTCGCGGAGGCTTACTTTTAAGTTTTTATTATTGGTACTGTAGTATCTCATTTTAGAAATTCTAAGGTTAAAATTCAAGATCCAAAATCTAGAGTATCCTAATTTTAAATGGAAGCCTATTTATCAATTATTTTAGCTCCTTCAAGATTGATTTTGGAAACGTATGCTTCGCTTTTCAAATGATATTTCAAAAATTGAATCTGCATAGTTTCCCCAACTGTCAAGGCAACTTCATGAGATGCACTAAGCGCAAACATGGTTGGCCCCGATCCTGAAATTCCGCAACCTAAAGCACCAGCCTTTACCGCTTCGATCCGAACAGATTCAAACCCCGGAATAAAAACAGATCGCACCGGTTCCGCAATCACATCTTTTAAAGACCGGCTGATTAAACTGTAATCACCACTCATTAAACCAACCATCAGTCCGGCAGTGTTACCACTCTGTGTAATAGCATCTTTTAAAGCCACTGAAGATTTCAAAATTCTGCGCGCATCTTCTGTCTTCAACTCGATTCGGGGATGAACCAACGTGCAATAAAGATTTGCTGCAACAGGAATTTTTACAACGTCAAGAGGATGATAGTCACGGACTAAAACAAAGCCTCCTAAAAGCGATGGGCCAACATTGTCGGCATGGGCTGAACCACATGCAATCCGCTCAGCTTCCATTGCATGCGGTATAAGTTGCTCTCGGGTTAATGGATTCCCAAATAAATGATTTACTCCAACTACTGCTGCCACAGCACTTGCCGCACTAGAGCCCATACCACTACCCAGCGGAAGATTTTTAAACAATTCAATTTCAATTCCAACATTGCTACCAATTGCATTGAGAAAAGATTGAACCGCAACACTCGCTGTATTTTTATTTGATTCCAGCGGCAATCGGCCACCATCACCAACAATTCTTTTTACAACAACACCCGGCTCATGCTTCTGTGATAGGATAACTTCATCGCCTGGAGAGTCTACTGCAAAGCCGAGTATATCAAAACCACAACACACATTTGCAACAGTTGCTGGCGCAAAGACCTTTACAGCTTTCATGTTTTTTAGTTTGAATAATTTCCAATTCTGATAATATCGGCAAACACCCCAGCTGCTGTAACTGTTGAGCCTGCTCCAGGGCCACGAATGACCATAGGTCTGTCGTGATAACGCTCTGTTGTCAATAAAATAATGTTATCGCTTCCTGCCAGAGAATAAAAAGGATGGGTATTGTTGACAGAAGCCAACGATACTTTTACCTGTCCATTTTCTAATACAGCCATATAGCGAAGCTTCTCCCCTTTTGTTTCAGCCTTAGCTCTTAAGTTATCAAACCATTTATCATGCAATTCAAGTAGTTTAAAAAACTTTTCTATATCCGCTTCCTTACGACAATCTTCGGGTACAAGATTTTCAACTTGTATATCCTTAAGTTCAAGATCGAGGCCTGCTTCACGGGAAAGGATCAATGCTTTGCGGGCTACATCCATGCCATTCAAATCATCGCGTGGATCTGGTTCAGTATAGCCTTTCTCACGTGCCTCTTTAACTACATCACTAAACCTTTTCCCTGACACAAACGAACTATAGATAAAATTCATTGTACCACTAAGCACCGCTTCAATCCTGATCACCTTATCCCCACTCAGTAGCAAATCATTTAGTGTATTAATAACTGGCAAGCCAGCACCTACATTAGTTTCATATAAAAATTTCACACTCCGCTTGAAGGCAGTCTTTCTAAGTCGCTTATACTTTTCTAAGGCACCCGAGTTAGCTTTTTTATTAGGAGTTACAATGGAAATGTTTGCATTGAGTATGCCTTCATAAGAATCCGTCACAGCCTCACTGGAAGTACAATCCACAAAAATACTATTCGACAAATTCAGTAAACTCATTCTCTCTACAAAAGAAATCATATTCATTTGTTCTCCCCGTTCCGTCATTTCACCCACCGCAGTTAGCAACTTTAATCCGTCTTCAGCGAAAAGCATTTTCTTACTGTTTGCCACTCCAATCACATTTACTTCCAAATGATTTTGCGCGGCCAAATGAGTAAACTGTTGGTCTATCATCTTCAACAACTCTTTACCAATTAGACCCGTGCCAACTAAAAAGACATTTAGGATTTTACGATCCGACAAAAAGAAAGCCTCGTGAAGAGAATTAAGCGCTTTGCTTACATCAGATTGTCGAACAACAGCAGAAATATTTAATTCAGATGAGCCTTGAGCTATCGCATAAACGTTCACCCCATTTTTTCCCAAGGCGCTAAACATCTTGCCGCTGGTACCAGGGTTGTGCTTCATGTTCTCACCCACGATAGCAACAATTGCGCGATCTGTCTCTACCACTACAGGATTCATTTCATTATTTAAAATCTCATATTGAAATTCCCTTTCAATGGCAGATTTTGCCTGCATTGAAAACTGGCTTTCAACGGCAAAACATATCGAGTGCTCACTTGAAGCCTGGCTTATTAAGATTACATTAATCTTTTCTTTGGCCAGCGTACCAAACAATCGCATCGAAACACCAACAACTCCAATAAGACCACTGCCTTGCACATTCAGTAAACTGATATTGTTCATGGAAGAGATTCCCTTAATGATAAGGTTCTTGCCATTAGCTTGTTCGCTGATAATCGTTCCGGGGAAAGAAGGGTTAAATGTATTCTTAATCCAGATGGGAATCTTGTTGATCATGGCAGGCTGCATGGTGGCTGGAAAAATAACCTTCGCCCCGAAGTGCGAAAGCTCCATCGCCTCCTCATACGTCATCTCTTTCACGGTGAATGCTTTCTTTACCTTGCGTGGGTCAGCCGTCATCATCCCATCGACATCCGTCCATATTTCTAAGGAAGTTGCACGAAGCGCACCGGCAAAAATTGCTCCGGTATAATCTGATCCACTTCTCCCAATTGTTGTTGTCTCACCGGTTTCTGAAGTACCAATAAAACCAGTTATAATTTGCAAGTCTTGATGATTTTTAAAGTGATCTCGGATCTGCTTGTTAGTCACTTCAAAATTAATTTTCGCATAGCCAAAATGATTGTCAGTCCTCACCACATAGCGAGCATCAAGAAACTCTGATGCAATTCCTTCATTCTTAAAAGCTTCTGAGATGATATAAGCAGATAGACGTTCACCAAAACTCATAATATAATCTAAGGAACGTGGTGTCCTTTCCTTCACCAAAAAAACGCCATGGAGTACATCTTCCAACTCATTGATCATGAATTTGACCTGCGCCAACACCCGGCTTTGATGTTGCATGTCAATCAACTCACGAACGGCATCGAGATGACGTTTCTCCAATTGAGCAAGCTGATCCTTATATTCAGGACTTCCCGCCAGGGCAAGTCCGCTCAAGTTAATGATCGTGTCTGTTATCCCTCCAAATGCAGAAAACACTAAGGCGATGTCCTGATTACCCAGGCGTGGCTTTACAATTTCGATAACAGATTTGATTCGCTGTGGAGTGGAAACCGAAGAACCACCAAATTTTAAAATCTTCATGAACTATTTTTAACTGATAATTAGACTCTTTGAATTGTCAGACACATTTCATCTCCTGGAGATGTTGCAATCCTAAATTGGGCGGGGCGATATGGTAGTATGACGGGTTACCCCGTAATAATGGTAGTGATTGTAATGCAAGTACCGACAACCTGAGTTGAGGTGATTCGTGTCGATGATAATTTGGTCGCCTGCATAAGAAGTTTCGAATTACAGAAATGCGCTTGTGGATTGCAAAGATTTTTTGCTGATTTTTGCAAAGAATAAAACAAACTAACGGTTAGTAGTCTTCTCAAGCGGAGTAAAAAATTGTAATTTTGGGTATGGAAAAAATAACATTGACTAACATTGCCATCAGCGTAATTACTTGGGGAGAATTGTTATTTGGAGGTTCTCAATAAACGTGAACTAAGAAAAATTTCCATTGTACACTCACAATCTAAAAGATTTTAAGTTCATAGTAGCACTTCTCTTGTATCAGGAGAAACCTTGATTAAACATATTCTATTAATGCCTGAAAAAAAGAAAAAATTCGCACGTGAGTCATTCGTCAGTATGACAGAGCTTGTGTTGCCCAACGACACCAACACATTAAACAATCTGATGGGCGGAAGGCTCATGCATTGGATGGATGTTGTCTCCGCCATTGCCGGACAAAAGCATTGTAACAGCATTGTGGTGACAGCATCTGTAGATAATATTTCGTTCCGTTCTCCTATTCAATTAGGAAACGTGGTAACGCTCCGTGCAAAAGCCACACGTGCCTTCAACTCATCCGTGGAAATCAGGATTGATGTAGATGCCGAAAACATACCGGAAGGAAAAAAAGTGGCTAGCAACTCCGCTTACTTTACGTTCGTAGCAGTTGACAAAAACGGAAACCCTGTAGAAGTACCAGAAGTAATTCCAGAGACCGATGAAGAAAAAGAATATTATAACGGAGCGTTGCGCAGAAGGCAACTTCGATTGATCCTCTCGGGCCGCATGAAACCGCAAGAAGCTAACGAGCTCAAATCAATTTTTGACATCAAGGAAACATGATTGATCCTCTTTTTGAAAGTCTCTTCTCGGAAGAGCTCTATTATCTTTCACCAAAGACTTCCGTGGTGATCTCTACACCGTGGGAGAAGGTAACAGAAGAAGAGCGGCAACTGCTCGCTAAAATACTCGGATCAGTAAAACTAAACCTGGAGGCTGTACGGATAATTGAGCAATCTCAATTCAACTTAAGCACCTGGATTGAAAAACCTAAAATGATCATATGTTTCAGTAACGCTTCGAACGCGTTGAATAAATATGAAGTGATTAAAGTAGACGATACCTCATTGGTTTTATCAAATTCGTTATCTGATTTGATACCTGACGATGCCTCCAAACGCAAACTCTGGCTAGCCCTAAAACAGCTATTTTCAGTCTAAAAAAAGTCATT
>JANOLM010000411.1:0-11825 GCA_031419815.1 Bacteroidia bacterium | reverse complement strand
AGTTTTAATAAGTTTAATTTTGGTTTTGTAACCCTTATTATTTTAAAAGCTTCTTGCTGCCAGCTACTGCTTCTAGCTTTTCGACCCTTTTCAGGGCTAGTTGCTGGAAGCTAGCAGCCCTATTTATAACTCATAATATCCAACTTAATGGAATGGGAGGGATAGTCATGCTCCTGATTGTATGCAATGAAAATCAAAGAATCTTTCGGCAGAGCAATCAGATTATTCAAATACCAATGAACTGATTTTTTATCCAGATTGGTGGTGGGTTCGTCCAAAAAAATAATATTGGTATCAGAATAAAATGCCAGTGCCAGTTTCAACTTCTGCCGCATGCCCGATGAAAAATTAGAGATATGTTTTTCTCTGGCGGGCATTAGTTCCATGCGTTCGATCAATTCTTCCGGTGAGCAGTTGCCTCTTATTTTTTTAAATTTAAAATGAAACTTCACCATTTCTACAAGGGTGAATTCATCAATCAAGTCCATGTAAGGTGTGGCAATGGAGAGGTGACTAAAAATTTCAGTGACCGGAATTTCTTTTCCGTTCAATTCATATTTTACAGAACCAGAGCTTTGCGGAAGTTGCCCCCATAAGATTTGTAACAGTGTTGACTTTCCTGATCCGTTTGGTCCTGAGATGGCGTAAGTATTCCCTTGGTCGAATGTAAAATCGAGATTTCTGAAAATCCATTCTCTGTTAAAACGCTTGCCCAGCTTTTCTGCTGTGATCCTCATTCTGCTGCTTGACTTCCACTGGAGAATCCTTTCATAATACCGCGCTCGGCATTGCGTATGAAATTGACGATGTAGTCCCGTTCTTTGGTTTGAGGAAGTTCTTTTTCAACCAGATCAAGTGCTTTTGAATTGTTCAACCCTTTCAGGAAAATGTAGCGGTAGATTTCCTGTATCTCGTTGATTTTGTCCGAATCAAATCCCCTTCTGCGTAAGCCTATCGTATTAACACCACAATAGGTGAGTGGCTCCCGTGCTGCTTTTGTATAGGGTGGAACATCTTTTCTGACCAGGGAACCGCCCGAGACCATCACGTGAGAACCTACTTTTACAAATTGATGGACTGCGCTTGATCCACCAATGATTGCCCAGTCTTCAATCTCTACATGGCCTGCCACTTGAACAGCATTCACCAGTATGCAATTGTTTCCAATCACACAATCATGCGCTACGTGTACGTAAGCCATGAGCAGGCAATTTTTTCCGATGACAGTTTTATACTTATCGTTTGTTCCACGACTGATGGTAACAAATTCACGGATAACCGTGTTGTCGCCAATATAGGTTTCTGTTTTTTCACCCGCAAATTTTAGGTCTTGTGGAACAGAAGACACCGAAGCACCAGGATAGATCTTCACATTTTTTCCCAAGCGTGCACCTTCCCAGATGACAGCTGTTGGGCCAATCCAACTGCCATCTTCAATGATGACATCACTTTTAACGGTAGCAAATGCTTCGATCGTAACATCTTTGCCAATCTTGGCATCAGGATGTATACTGGATAATGGATGGAGACTCATGAATTTTTACGGACAATACTGGCGGTCATGGTTCCTTCGCAAACCAAGGTGTTGCCTACATAAGCGCGGCCAGTCATTTTTGCAATTCCTCTTTTTATAGGTGCTACCAAATCACATTGGATAACAAGCGTGTCACCAGGCAATACCATCTTCCTGAATCGGAATTCTTCTATCCCTAAGAAATACGTCCAATAGTTTTCTGGATCAGGCACTGTGTTGAGCACCAATATTCCACCTGTTTGTACAGTAGCCTCAACTTGCAACACACCAGGCATCACAGGATTTCCTGGGAAATGTCCTTGGAAAAATGGCTCATTCATAGTTACGTTCTTCACACCAACTACGCGTTCATTATCCAGGTAAATAATTTTATCGATTAACAGAAATGGGTAACGATGTGGGAGTGTAGCCGTGATTTTGTTAATGTCCATTACTGGAGGAAGCGAGGGGTTGTATTTTGGTACCCCTCTTTTATTCGATTCCCGCATTAGCTTCTTCAGCTTTTTTGCAAAGGCAACATTGGCGGCATGGCCTGGCCTTGCGGCAAGGATTTGTGCTTTCAGTGGTCTGCCTGCCAATGCCAAGTCACCGATTATGTCAAGAAGTTTGTGTCTCGCAGGTTCGTTGTTGTATCGAAGTTCAATGTTATTGAGAATACCTTCTTTCTTTACTTCTACTTTTGGTTTGCCTAACATCTTGGCAATATTGTCGAGTTCGTGAGGTTCCACTACGCGGTCCACAATTACAATGGCGTTGTTAAGATCACCTCCACGGATGAGATTATTCTTATATAGCATCTCTAACTCATGCAAAAAACAAAATGTACGGCAAGAGGCTATCTCTTTTTCAAATTGGCGTATGTTGGTTATAGAGGCATGTTGACTTCCCAACACCGGGGAATTGTAATCGATCATTACCGTTACCCGATAATCATCCAACGGAAGAGCCGCAATTTCTACATTACGAGCTGCTTCGCGGTAAAAAATCCCATCCTGAACTTCGAAGAAATCGCGCAAGGCATTTTGTTCTTCATATTCAGCTTCTTTCAATACGTTTACAAATTGAATGGAGCTTCCATCCATAATTGGAGCTTCTGGCCCATCCAGTTGTATGAGCACGTTGTCTATTTCCAACCCTACCAAAGCAGCTAGTGTATGTTCGATAGTGCTTACACGTGCACCACTTTGTTCAATGGTTGTTCCGCGCGAAACATCTACTACATTGTCGCAATCAGCATCAATGATTGGTGATCCGGGAAGGTCAATACGTTGAAATTTAAGGCCGTGGTTTGGTTTGGCGGGCACAAAAGTCATGTTGGTTTGCACCCCGGTATGAAGCCCGACACCCGAAAGTGTTACTGACTTTTTAATCGTTTGCTGCTTGTGGTTTAGCATCTTTTTATAAAGTGGGCAAATTTAAGCCCTAATACCCGGAATCCAAAACCTGGATATTGGCTTATCAGTGATCGGCTTCAAAGATTGCAACTGATTGCACCATTAGGAATTACACTTTCTAATGATTCTCCTGTTCATCAACAGATTTTTCAGTTAGTTCGTCAGAGTTAAAGACTTTTTTCTCCAGTTCCTTCAGGCGGTTATTTAGATCAGGAAGTTTTTTGAAGACAACGTAGGACTTGAAGTAATCTTTGATATCAAATGCAAGAGTACCAAACAACCTTTGCCCCTCTTCTTTTACAGATTTAGAAATGCCCGCTTTGGCGCCTACGCTGGTATTGTTAGCCACAACTAAATGCCCTGCCATTCCCACCTGTCCGCCAATCATACAGTTTTCACCAACTTTGGTTGAACCTGATATGCCAGTCTGTGCGGCAATTACAGTGTTCTTGCCAACTTCAACATTATGCGCAATCTGGATGAGGTTATCCAATTTTACACCTTGTCGCAAAATTGTTGAGTCACCGTAGAGCGTGGCGCAATCAATAACGGTGTTGGCTCCAATGGTAACATCATCTTCGATAATCACATTGCCCATCTGCGGAATAGTTTTATAAGTACCATCTGACTGGGGCGCAAATCCAAAACCATCGCTGCCCACAACAGTGCCCGAATGGATCACACAGTTGGTTCCAATTTTTGTATCGGCATATAGTTTTACATTGGCGTGAAGTATAGTGTTGCTGCCAATCACCACATTGTCGCCTACAAAAACCTGAGGGTATACTTTTACATTATCACCGATCTTTACATTGTTTCCAATGTAGGAGAATGCACCGCGATAGATATTTTTTCCGACAACAGAATTATCGCCAAGGAAACTGGGTTGTTCAACTCCCGTTTTTTGAAAACTTATGAGCTTGTGGTATTCTTCCAAGAGCACCGTAAAACTAGAGTATGCATCGTCAACCAAAATAAGCGTACAGGTAATTTCTTTTTTGGGTTGAAAATCTTTACTGACAATGACTGCGCTTGCTTGGGTAAGGTAAATGTATTGTTCGTATTTTGGGTTAGCCAGAAAAGCAATTTGCCCGGGTTTGGCATCCTGGATTTTAGCCAGCATGTTTATCTTCTCGCGGCCGTTACCCTTTACTTCACCTCCAAGCATTTGGGCAATCTGATCTACTGTAAATTCCATTCCGTTTGGTTATCCGTTAATGGTTTTATCGGTTACCATTAACAATTAACTGATAACGGTCTTTACAAATATACATTTTTAGGCCAGCAGAGGTAGTTTTTTTTTACGATTTTGCTCATCGCCTTTATGCTGGGTAGATCAGAGGCTTGGGCAATGTCCACCACTTCTCCTCTTTTTGTGAGCACGTGTATAGCCTGCCTCTCGGCCAGGTAAGCTTCGTTGGTAACCGTACCTAAGGAAAACAGATAGGCGGCATCATTTCGTAGGAGATTAAATTGTTTGGATACTCCCGCTCTTACCTTCTCTACTTGATTCTTTTTTATAAGATCACTCGTCAGAATAATTTGAAACAGGTTGCGATGTAAGAGCATGATGCATAACATTTGTAGAATAGGGTCACGGTTACTTTGCCATAATTTAACCCCACCCCAAATATCCATGTCATCTAATTTTCCAAAAGCATCCAGTACCGAATGTTTTTCCTTAAAATCTTCCAACGTGTATTGATGCTTTAAAAATAACTTCAAAGCTTCACTTCCTCCAAGCTTCTCTCCTGAGTGAAACAAATATTGGGCACGTTTGATCAAATTAACCAATAGACGTTCGGCACTAACGGAAGTTTTGTGCAAATAGACTTGCCAATACATCAGCCTACGTGCATTTAAGAAACTTTCAATATTATAGATGCCTTTTTCCTCCACCACAATGGCATCGTCATTAACGGCTAGCATGGCTACAATTCTATCCACGCCAATAGTGCCTTCCGTTACACCAGTAAAAAAAGAATCGCGTTTTAAATAATCTAAGCGATCGATGTCTAGCTGACTGCTTATGAGTTGATGAAAGAATTTTCGCGAGTAGCCGTTCCTGAATATTCTAATGGCAAGATCCAGCGCGCCTTGAAAGATAATGTTAAGCTCCTTCATAAAAAGATACGATAGGCTTTCATGCTTTACGCCATCAATAAGTGTTTCTTCTAAGGCATGAGAAAAGGGGCCATGACCAATATCATGAAGGAGGATTGCAATTTGAGCAGCTTCATATTCTTCTCTGCTGATCTCAGTTCCCTTGTTCCTTAAATTTTCAAGGACAACACCCATCAAATGCATGGCACCCAATGCGTGATGAAACCGCGTATGCAATGCTCCCGGATAAACAAAATCGGTCAGACCTAGTTGCTTAATGTGGCGCAGCCTCTGAAAATATGGATGCTCTATGAGGTCAAAAATCAACTCACTTTCAATGGAAATGAATCCATAAACAGGGTCATTGATAATCTTCTTCTTGTTCATCTGTTGACCGTTAATTGTTAATTGTTATCCGTTAATCGTAGGTGGCAGCAAGACAATGTACAGTTAACTATTAACGGATTTACTAATACCGATTAACGGATAATGGTTAAATTAGGGGAAATTTCATTGCATGCAAAGATATACGATTTTATGGGCCGATGATGAGATTGATTTATTGAAACCTCACATTCTTTTTTTACAACAAAGAGGTTACGATATCACTCCCGTTAACAACGGGTCAGATGCGGTAGAGTTGAGTGAATCACGTCACTTCGATGTTGTGTTTTTAGATGAGCATATGCCTGGCATGTCAGGGCTTGAAGCATTGAGTCTTATTAAAAATAACAAGCCTGGGCTTCCTGTGGTAATGATTACCAAGAACGAAGAAGAGTTGATAATGGAAGAGGCAATCGGTGCCAAGATTGATGACTACCTGATCAAACCTATTAACCCAAGTCAGATACTGCTTTCTGTTAAAAAGATTTTGGAGAAAAAAGGATTGGTGATCGAAAAAACTAATCTCACCTATCAACAGGAATTTCGAAAAATTAGCATGGCGTTTCTGGATGATATGAACTTCGGCCAATGGGCTGATATTTATAAAAAACTGGTTTATTGGGAGCTTCAACTTGATGAGGCCGATAACCAAAATATGGCCGAAGTGTTGGACATGCAAAAAGTAGAGGCGAATACCAACTTTTGCCGGTTCATCAAACGTAACTATGAAAGTTGGCTCAACGATCCAAACGTGGATAAGCCTTTGTTATCTCATCAGTTGATGAAGAAGAAAGTATTCCCTGAATTGAAGCCCGACAAATCGACCTTCTTAATTGTGATTGACAACCTTCGGTTTGATCAGTGGAAATCCATCGAACCGATTTTACAGGAATATTTTATTGTAGACCGTGAAGAGACTTATTACTCCATCTTGCCCACCACGACAGCCTATGCGAGAAATTCTATTTTTTCGGGCTTGCTCCCTTCTGATATGGCCAAGACCTATCCGGAACTTTGGGTAGGAGAGGATGTGGACGATGGCAAAAATAACTTTGAAGATGAGTTTTTGGCTCGTCAGTTAAAACGGAATAATCTGAATATAAAGTTCTCTTACAATAAAATAAAAAAGTTGGAGGAAGGCCGCGAATTGGCGGACACGATCACCAATTTGTTTAACAATCAACTCAACGTTATTGTCTACAATTTTGTGGATATGCTTTCCCATGCCCGCACAGATATGGCAATGGTGAGAGAGCTTGCTCCGGATGAGGCCGCTTATCGTTCAATCACTAAATCCTGGTTCTTGCATTCTCCCTTGTGGGATATTTTAAAAAAAATAGGAGAGAAAAAAGGCAGAGTGATCATAACAACCGATCATGGTACCATTCGCGTGAAAAGACCTTTCAAAATAATCGGAGATCGTAGTGTAAATGCAAACCTGAGGTATAAGCAGGGCAAAAACCTTAACTATGAAGGTGCCAAGGTAATGGAAACCATGAAGCCAGAACGATTTTTTCTGCCCAAGTCAAATGTTTCCACTTCATATGTTTTTGCTATTGAGGACCAGTTTTTTGCGTATCCCAACAACTACAATTATTATGTCAATTTTTATAAAGACACGTTTCAACACGGAGGTGTGAGCCTGGAAGAGATGATCATTCCTTTAATTTTCTTAACTTCGAAAAATGCCTGAGGGGAGTAATCAGACAGTGCTGGGAGTGTCATTGACAGTGGAGGATTTGGATGCAGTGACGGATAAACTTTTGAAAATTGGATATCCGGGAGTTTGGTGTTTTTATGGAGAAATGGGGGCTGGTAAAACAACACTTATAAAAAGTATATGTTTGAAATTGGGTGTAGTATCGGGTATGACAAGCCCTACTTTTTCAATTGTGAATGAGTACATGAGCCGTGAGAGAGAAAAAATTTATCATTTTGATTTTTATCGGCTAAAAAAGGAAATAGAGGCGTATGACATTGGTGTAGAGGAATATTTTGAATCAGGCCAATATTGTTTTGTGGAATGGCCGGAATTGATTCCTTCGCTCATACCTCAAAAACATATAGACATTTGGATGACCGTTACCGGTTTGGATACTAGAAAGATAGCGTACACAAAGTATGAGTGAAAAGAAAAAATCCGGGTTTGAAACACTTGCTAAAACAAGCCTTTATCCGCAAGAGGAAATGCTTAAAGTGAAAAGAGGAAAACGCTCACTTTTCATTGGGTTGCCCCGCGAAGTTTCCTCACAAGAGAATCGAATAAGCTTGACTCCAGATGCGGTAGCTTTGCTGGTAAACAATGGGCATGAGGTTTCTGTAGAGACGCGTGCCGGGGAGGGTTCCAAATTTACTGATAAACAGTACAGTGATGCAGGCGCAAAGATTGTTTACTCGGTGCAAGAAGTATACAATGCCGATTTTATTTTAAAAATTGAGCCGCCAACTCTGGAGGAACTGGAATATTTTCATCCAGGACAAGCTCTGATTTCGGCTTTGCAACTTGGCCACCTTAAGCAGGAGAGCATACAGGCTATGCTACGAAAAAAAATTACCGCCCTTGCCTGGGAGTTTATTGAAGATAAGGTTGGAGGAATGCCCATTGTACGGGCAATGAGCGAAATTGCTGGTAGCACGGTGATGTTGGTGGCAGCCGAATATTTAAGCACAATAAATAGAGGGAAAGGCATTATCCTTGGCGGGATAACAGGCGTTCCTCCCACTAAAGTTGTCATCATTGGTGCAGGCACTGTAGCGGAGTACGCTGCGCGAGCCGCTCTGAGTTTGGGCGCTGAGATTCAGGTTTTTGACAATCATTTGTATAAGCTCAGGCGAATCAAGCATACCCTTAGCCAGCAGTTTTATACCTCTACGATTGATACAATAACGCTGAGTGAAAGCCTTAAGACTGCCGATGTTGTGATTGGAGCCTTGCGCGCTGAAAAGGGACGAGCACGACACGTTGTAAGTGAAGAAATGGTAAGCCAAATGAAGCCCGATTCCCTTATTATTGACTTGAGCATAGACCAAGGGGGCTGCATAGCTACATCCGAAATTACAACACATGCAAAGCCCGTATTCCGGAAATACGGTGTTATTCATTATTGCGTACCCAACATTGCTTCCCGTGTTGCTCACACCGCCTCTACGGCCTTGAGCAATATTTTTACCCCTACAATCCTTCGCACCTCTGAAGAAGGCGGAATGGATGAAATGATTTTTTCTCATAAATGGTTCATGAAAGGCGTATATACCTTCAAAGGGGGGTTGACAAATGAATCCATAGGGCGCAAATTTGGCTTGAAGTATAAGAATATTGAATTGCTGCTGGCAGCAAGAGTTTAAGTCTTCTATTCCAAGTATGTTTAAGAAACTGTTGAAAGGACACCTGTTCCTGGTTTGCGTTTTATTTTTTGGTGCCCAATGTTACGGGCAGTGGGCTATTCCCTGGCAAATGCGCAGTGAAGGTACCCTTGATCATCTTATGGGTACAAATGGATTTTTAAAACCAGATTTGCTGCCCGGCACTCCTCTTTCCAATGGTTCATTAAAAGACCATACTTTCATTGACCAAAAATGGAGTAGTTGTTCTTTTTTACTATTTGATCCGGTAAAACTTATAGAAGGTTATCTGGTAAAATATGATATTAAAGGAAACGCACTGGCTGTGAAAACAAAAAGTGGAGTCAAGCTTATTGATGCCAATAAGATTAAAAGCATAGTCTGGCTGGATTCCCTGACAAACGCACCCCGGTATTTTGTCAATGCCCAAGAATATAAAGAAGAAAGCGTTCAGCTAACAGGCTTGTTAGAAGTTCTGGTGGATGGTCACATGCCATTATTTGCGCAGAGTTATCTTGTGGAAAAGGAGACGGGTTTTTTTGCAGGTGTTTTATCGCTGTTTGAAAAAGAAAAACGCGAGAAAAAATTCGATGTAAAAAAATTCTTTTACATAGGAAGCGGAAGGAGCCTTGCAAAAATCATAAGCACAAAAGAGTTGTTGCTTTCATTTGGCGATTTTTATTGGGACATGGAAGAGTATATAAAGAAGCACAAATTGGATATCTCCACGCAAACCGGATTGCAAAAAGTGTTTGAGTATTATAACACCAAGTTTGAACGTTTGCCAGACTACTAAAGGGCATCTCTAAAAACTCCTTTTGACCTTCTCCTTTGGTAGAAGGATTGAGGATGAGGTGGTCAAAGGCAAGGTTTTTAGAGATGCCCTAAATGTTTTTCAAGGTTTCTTCCAGTGCCCGTATTTTGGTCTCTGCTTCCGCCTTCTTCTTTCGCTCTATCTCAATAACAGCCGGTGGAGCCCCGCTAACAAATTTCTCATTTGATAATTTCTTGTCTACTGACAAAAGAAAACCTTTCTGATATTCTAATTCTTTTAAGATGGCTTCGCGTTCCTTGGCAGCATCAATCTTTCCTTCCATTGGAATGAAAAACTCCGTGGACTGGATGTGGAAACTAATAGCGTTTGTGATTTTTTCCTGAGAAAATAGAATTTCACTCAGATTAGAAAGTTTTTTTATAATGGCCCAAAATAATTGAACTTCTGATTTCTCACCTTTTACCACAAGCTTCAAAGCATCTTTTGGCGAAAAATTTTTTGTGTTTCGCGTATTGCGTATTTCTGTTATGATCTCAAAAGCAGTGCTTCCTTCTTTTAAGATGGCGGCATTGCTTGGCTGCGACCTGGGCCATGCAGCTACGATGATACACTCTTGATCAGTCCGTTTTCCTAATTCATGCCACAACTCTTCTGTAATAAAGGGCATGAACGGATGGAGGACTTTCAGTAGCGTTTCAAAAAAATTAATCGTTTTAGCATGAGTGTCCTCATCCATCGGTTTGCCAAATTCTGGCTTGATGATTTCAAGATACCATGAGCAGAAATTATCCCAAACTAATTTATAAACCGTAAGCAAGGCATCAGATATTCTGAATTTTTTGAAGTGATCGTCCAGTTCATCAAGCGATTGGTTAAGGCGTGATTCAAACCAGACAATGGCTGTTTTATTCTCTAGTGGTTGTGTGATGGAAGCTGTCTCCCATCCTCTTACTAAGCGAAAGGCATTCCAGATTTTATTGGCGAAATTTCTTCCCTGTTCGCAAAGGCGCTCATCAAACAAAAGATCATTGCCGGCAGGTGAGCTAAACAGCATTCCTGTTCTCACGCCATCGGCTCCATACGTTTCGATCAGGTCGAGAGGATCTGGTGAGTTGCCCAGAGACTTAGACATTTTGCGTCCAAGCTTATCGCGCACAATGCCGGTAAGGTATACATTTTTGAAAGGCATCTCGCCACGGTACTCATATCCTGCAATGATCATTCGTGCCACCCAGAAGAAAAGTATTTCAGGTGCAGTTACCAGGTCGTTGGTGGGATAGTAATACTTAATGTCTTTGTTGTTGGGATCTTTAAAACCATCAAACACGGAGATAGGCCAAAGCCAACTGGAGAACCAGGTATCTAAAACGTCTTCATCTTGTTTGATATCTTCAATTTTGAATTTTGAATTTTGAATTTTGAATTGAGAATAAGCTTCATCAATTGTCTTAGCCACAACAAAAGTTCCATCTGGGGCATACCAGGCTGGAATGCGCTGGCCCCACCACAATTGACGCGAGATGCACCAGTCGCGTACGTTCTCCATCCAATGGCGATAGGTGTTCTTAAATTTTGGCGGAATGATTTGGATGTTGTCGTTCATTACATTCTCCAAAGCAGGTTTTGTAATTTCCTTCATCCTCACAAACCATTGCAAGGAAAGTCGTGGTTCAATTACTGCATCAGTGCGTTCGGAGTGACCCACATTACTTTTATATTCTTCTACTTTTGAAAGAAAATGTTTTGCTTCCAGTTCTTTTGCAATTTTCTTACGGGCAATGAAACGATCTTCCCCTACAAAAATTTCAGCTTTGTCATTGAGCGTGCCATCTTCGTTTAAAATATCGATGATTTCGAGTTTATGCTTTTTACCCAGCTCATAGTCATTCATATCATGGGCAGGGGTTACTTTCAAACAACCCGTACCAAAGTCCATGGTAACATAATCATCTTCAATAATAGGAATGGCGCGATTGATTAAAGGAATTAATACCTTTTTTCCTTTGAGATGTTTATACCGCTCATCGTTTGGGTTAATGCAGATGGCGGAATCAGCCATAATTGTTTCAGGACGAACCGTAGCAATAATAACAAATTCGGTAGACGAGCCTTCAATTGGATATTTTATGTAGTAAAGTTTTGACTGAACATCTTTGTAGTTTACCTCATCATCTGAGAGCGCAGTTTTGCCAACAGGATCCCAGTTCACCATTCGCAGCCCCCGATAAATATTACCCTTTTTGTAGAGGTCAATAAACACATCTGTTACGGCATTGGATAATTCTGGTTCCAT
>JANOLM010000410.1:0-3858 GCA_031419815.1 Bacteroidia bacterium | reverse complement strand
CACCCAATATTTATAACGATGAAAAGGATATGATGAAGCTCGTGAAGGTTTTAATCTCCTGATTAGAGTCTGTCCATACATATCTTTATTTTTAATATTTACCAACAAATTCAAGGTTCAAGGTTCAAAATTTGAAGTCGCCACAATTTTGAATTTCGAATCTTGAACGTTGAATTTTTAACTCATGTCAAAACAAAACACGTCACCTTTTTTTATAGGCGTAATTATTTGCTTATTGGGTGCAATCTGTTTTTCCACTAAAGCCATTTTTGTAAAACTTGCCTATCGCGATACAGGGGTAGATGCAGTTTCTCTCTTAGCTCTTCGGATGATTTTCTCCCTACCCTTCTTTCTTGTCTCCGCGGGAGTGTATTCTTCGAAGGAAAACAATGTTAAGTTCACCACCAAGCAATGGATGTATGTAGCTCTTATCGGATGCTTGGGCTACTACATCAGCAGCCTGTTGGATTTCATGGGCTTACAATTTGTGACGGCCAGCATCGAACGATTGATTCTGTTTATCTATCCCACCCTCGTCTTACTGATGAACTCTGTGCTCTTCAAACAAAAAATAAAACCCATCCAATGGTTAGCGGTTATACTTACCTATGCCGGATTGCTGTTGGCTTTTTTTAGCGAGGTGGATATTGACTCATCACAAAACGAAAACTTTCTTTGGGGATCGTTCCTAATTTTCGTTTGCGCCTTTACCTATGCCGCTTACATTGTTGGTAGCGGCAAACTAATTCCTATGGTGGGAGCCATCAAGTTCAACAGCTATGCGATGAGCTTTGCTTGCGTGGGCGTGTTACTTCATTTCTTTTTAACGAGTGAGCAGTCCCTTATAGAACTCCCAGCGAAAGTTTATACGTACAGTTTTCTAATGGCTATTTTATCCACGGTTATCCCCTCTTACCTAGTTACACTGGGGATTAAGCGAATTGGATCTGACACAGCAGCCATTGTGGGCAGTGTAGGACCCGTATCGACAATTCTTCTGGCTTACTTTTTTTTGAATGAATCTATTTATGCAATGCAAATTGTTGGCACGGCCATGATTTTGTTTGGGGTACTTTTGGTAAGTAGAGGAAAAGGAGAGGTAGTTTGATACCTAGACTACGCCATCACCGAAACCATATTCAACACAACTTTACCAAGCGAATGATCGCCTTCGAAGTCAATGGTACGTTCCGCAGTTTGTTTATCAATTCCTTTTGTAAAAAGTTTCCAGGCAGTAGATGGTGGAATCTTCACGAGAGCATCACAGTTTTGACTTTTCTCTTCCGATACTATCCATTTCTTGTCTGATCTTTTTAATAGCCACTCTCCGGTATTGTCTGTCACCATTATTTTAATTAATGCTCCATCATTTGCTTCAGTGTCTTTATAAGTATGCGGCAAGGCTTGCATAAACGTATCCATCACGGGAAAGAAAAATTCACGACCTAAAATTCCCTGTTGACCCACGGCCTCGCGAATTTGTTGCTGGTGATGCCACTTCTCGGTAAACTCACGAGCTATGTGAAACCAGTTTTGCGATTCCTCCTCGCCCGCCCAAGCCACAGAAAACATGGCTTTATCAAAAGGTTTTAGTTTGCGAAGACATTCTACATACTCCTCACCGGTTCCTTCGAGAAGATCAGTTAATACTTGAGGGCTCAATCGCTTTGTTGCTTTCACCCAGTCTGCGTTGAGGTTGTTTAAAAATGAAACGACATCCGGATATGAATTTAAAACACGCGGACTCATGCCATTGTATCCATCACGCATCAGCGAAATAGCGCGAAAATTTCCATCCAATAAATGAGAGGCAATGTCTTTTACCGTCCACAGTTTGGCCAGCGTGGGCTTGTTCCAGTCTTCCTTTGAAAGTGACCGCAATAGTTCAATTAACTTTTGATCGAGTATGGGAAAAAGTGGAAGGGTTTCTATAATTTTCATACGGCCGATTCACAAAAATACAATTTTACGCAAAGGCACCCCTGCCTACCGAAAGAACTTTTGTTTGCCAGGCAGGTTAAGTTAGCAAAGGTTATTTTCTAGACTAATCAATGAAATCTGTGGCATAAACCCTTAAGTTCGTTATATGAAAACCCTTCTTATCCCTTGTTTAATATTTATCTACTCATCCTGCTTTGCGCAGTCTAACAAATTCACGTTTGTCTTTCTCAACAAAAAAGTGGATAAAGCAGAACTTCCAAAAGAGGAGACTGATAAAATTATGGAGGGTCACATGGCCAATATCAATAAAATGGCTAAGGAAGGAAAGCTGATTGTGGCCGGCCCATTTGAAGGTGGTGGCGGTATTTTTATTTTCAATTCCACTTCCGTGGAAGAAGTGAAAGAATGGATCAGCGATGATCCAGGCATCAAAGCAAAACGCTGGAACATTGAAGTATTGCCTTTTATAATTCGCGCTGGCTCTGCCTGCACTTTAAAAGAGCCCTACGAAATGACGATGTATCAATTCGTTCGATACACTGCTAACCTAACTAAGTTTACCATCGGGGATGCTCCACTTACCTTTAAGAAACATGATGAGTACCTCAAAAAAATTGAGCAGACAGGCAATGTTATTGCCGAAGGAATTTTTGGCGAAAGCGAAGGCGGCATTCTAATTATGAAAGGCGACCTTCAAAAAGAAGTAATTGAGTTCGATCCTGCGGTACAAGAGGGATTACTGGAACTGGATTTCAAACAACTATATGTAGCGAAAGGAGCGTTTTGCGAAAAGTGAAGTTTGGTAACGATATTTATATTTATTTAAGCATTCTGTAATCAATTGCAGCTACCCAATTGCGATCAGGGTTACTCACTAACCACAATTGCCAGTTTATTACCCCTCGGGCTAACAGCCAATCTCGTCACACCCTTCAAAAATTCTTTTCCGCCTTTTATTTCAACCTCGCGCCAGGCAGAATCTTTTCCCGGGTTAAAGACAAAAATCTTTTCACCATCGCTCGTTATCATCAAACTATCTCCTATCCAGGCAATATCTTCGTGGCCCGGTAGGGTTGCGGTAATGGTGGATATTTTCAATGAGCTTAAGTCTACTTTTTTAATCAGCCATTCTTTTTCAGAAACTTTATGAACAAAGCTAAATCCCTGCTCTCCAGGAATTTTATGCAACGATCTCCCGATATTGTTTGCTAAAACAGTGTCTTCACGCGTTGGCAATTGATAAAGATGCAAAGTGTTAGGATCGCCTAAAACAAATAGCGCCAGATGGCTATTGTCCATCCAAGCGTGATAGCCTACAATCATGTTGTTAATGATAACATCGGGTGCTCCTCCAACCACCGGATACTTTCCCAGGTCTTGCGCATTATTATCGCGTTGAATAATGCAGGAAATAAAATGTTTATCGGGTGTAAGGGTTGGGGAATACTCGCGTTCTTGTGTGGTGGTGAAAGATTTTGTTTCCTTCTTTTTGTAGTTGTATGTTTTAAGGTCGGCACGGCCATCTTCATTAAAAGAAGAATAATAGATCAATGAGTTTTCGGTATCAAAAGAAGGTTGATTATCGTACCCTTTATGTTTGGTAATGTTTATTGGATTAGCGATCGTGACTTCTCCTTTTTTGCTTTTCAGATCAAACAGATAAATTTCAGAACCAGTTTGAGCAAACGTACTTGTGGCTACAAATAATAAGACTCCTATTACGATAGTTTTCATCACGACTTGTTTAAGTGATTAGAATGAGAAAGACCACCTTATGGATGGTCTTTCAAATTTGCATGTTGGTTATTTTTTAAACTGCTCTATAACATTCTCAATAATATCACAGCACTCATGAATCTGTTCTTCGGTGATTACCAACGGAGGAGCAAGTCGAATAATGTTGCCATGAGTTGGTTT